>JAPLJE010000033.1 GCA_026388755.1 Deltaproteobacteria bacterium
ACACAACTATTGACCATATCTCCCGGTAATATATGTGGCATCAACCTTGCCGGTGCAGAAAAATTTACTAATGGACAGAACAGTCTGGCATCTTTAATTTATCCTGCTTTAACTATTAAGCTTAAGTTTACATTGCAACTTGCCAAATCGTTTACCTTCAATGTTCGTAATCAACTTTTCAATCTTATATCAAATGGTGGAATAGCAACTGATGGAAGTGAGAGGCTGGCAAATATTTCTGTAGAGAATAATGATTTTCGGATTGATCCATTGATTCATAGAGATGATGAAGAATATGTGTTCGACGATTTTCATGGATATGAAACTTCTCAGACTGCTGATCCTATTGCCAAAGGAATGCAGTTTTTAAAAAGCAATAATAGGAGCAGCTGTTAATCGGGTAGCCGGGGGTTTTCCTCCCCCAATCCTGAAACACTTTGACCTTCTTGCCAACACCGCACACATTTTGCAAGAAAAGAGCAAGAAATCTGCAAGTCATTATGATATCCAGTTTAAAGCCCCGAATCTTGACCCACCTCAGATGCGGGGACTTGCTGGCCTTTCCTGTGCGCTCACAGCCCTGTCCCTGTCAGCCCTATTTCCAAGCGGTTTGTGAGTCCCGTGGTAAAACGATCTGCCTGGCGTGCCCCCCCAGGGGCTTTTTCATGCAGTGCTGTAGTGTCCGACACGCAACGATCATGACCAAGTCTATGGTCTCCCCTATGCCTCGGTAGCGGATTTTTCTTGCTGAAAATATTATTGTTGACAGAAGATTTTGAAATTCATACAGGGAGATATCAAAAAGCGAAACCCTAAATCGGATTTATCTGGAAACCACGTAGGCAGAAGTTCGACAGATGAGCCTGGCGAACGGGACATATGCAGCCACATGGTAGAACACAATACTCTCCTGCCGGAGTTCGACTTGTTTGCTGGCAGTCTCACCAAAAGCGAGAAAGCAGCTGTGCTCCAGTGGCTCAACGTTGGTTACGACCTCATCCGTAATTATGAACTGAGTGGCAATATTCCGCAGGGATTAACAGAATTACAAGTGTCGTCATTGGTTGAGGACTTCACGAAGGCAATACAGAAGGCGGTGGTGTGTACACAGACCGTATACAGAGGCTTGTCAGCGGGCAACTGGCGACCGGGGAGTATTCGTTTTCTCCGGGAGCTCGTTTCTGGTTCAGAGTGTATTACATTTGTGAGTTACGATAGCGCGACTTTTTGCGAAGCGATGGGCTACTCCTTCTGTCGCACGACCAATGAAGATGAAGATCGAGACCTCTCCGTTCTCCTTAGAATCAGTCCACGCACAGCACGGTTCCTTGCTCCATTCAAACATCGTACGTGCAATGAATTCGAAGTTGTCCTGCTCAAGAAAGCAAGTTATCATCGAACGGCGGTGCGTCGCTTCGACGCTGAGAGGCTGGGGCAGGAGTTCTGGGCAGTTGACATCCGCGAACTATAACTGTACCGCATATTGCGGCAGCCAAGGTTTTTTTATCCCCAACCCAGCCCGACCACACACATGCGGTTCTCCCCTTGCCTTCGGATATTTCCTGTTATAATTTGATTCCAGCTTTGATGTTATATTGAAATGAACGTAACCTCAAACGCCTTACACGGCCGGTATTGCTGCAGGCGGTTGGCGAAGGTGAAGGCGTCGTTCATTTCGTAATGCTGGAAGATATCCAGTCCGCGATCCAGGAGGATCTTCCAGCCGTGGTCGGTCACAATGTGTCGGGCATGAATGGTTCCGGTTGTATCGAACTCCCAGGTAAAGTCGATTCCTACCGTACCGCAGGATTCCTTGATCTTCTGGAAGTTCTCTTTCTGCTGGTCGCTTTTGAATTCGTCTTCTGTCGTTATCAGGTGGACGGCGACTTCTTCCTCCTTGAGCTTGTGTTTTACAACCGTTTCGAGGAACTCCATCAAGTTGCGAATCTGGTAGAACAGCCGGATGTAGGGGTCTGTGATGGTGATCCGGCTTGCGCCGCGCAGGTAGGGGCCGAGCAAGGTGTCAAAAGAGATGCCCCTCTGGTTCTCCTGGAAAACAAGGTGTCCTTCGGTTAAGGGGGCAGGGGGCAGGGGGCAGGTATCAGGCAAGAGGGTGCAGGTCTCAGGTGTCAGGGTGCATGGTGAAGGTGCAGGTTCCATTTCCTGCCCCCTGTCCCCTGATACCTGCCCCCTTATATTCTGATATTCGTGCGGATATTCTTCTTCCTCAAGCGTTGTAACCGGCCTGGCCTGGCCGGAGGTATCCTGGTAGGTAAAGTGCACATTCGCATATGTGGAATCGATGCGCATCAATTGGTCCTTAACGCGCTTGCGGCCCTCAATGGCAAACTTGAGCAGCTCCTCGATTTCTTCTTTTGCAGCCCCGCCTTGAGGAAACAGGATCTTCATCAGGCCGGAGAAGGTTTTGTTGATGCCGTCCCGGTCGCGGGTCGATAGGTCGGAGGAAAGCGTAAAGTGATCCTTGTAGCGGTCAGAGTAATCATGGTTGCGCATTGCCTTTAGGATCTCGGCCAGATAATCCACCACGAAACCATATCCATCAGAGAACATCTCTCCGCGAATAATGTCCACTTCCCATCCGGGGATGTAAAAGTGGATACGGTCGAGGAATGCGGAGTCGTAAAACTTGTCGGGCAGCTCGTCGAACAGGTCCGAGTGCTTCAGCATATAGGGGACCGTGTGCTGCGTGTTCCCGACAAATGCCATGGACGCCTCTGCGCCAAGGGTTTCAACGCCCCGGGAGAAGGACTTGTTTGCCATGTAGTTCTTCATGATGTCCACAAGCGACTTGTCCACCCGCTTTTGTTTTCCGGCAAATTCGTCGAAGGCCACCACATCCCAGTAGCCGACCAGTCCGATCTTGCCGGTCGAATTGTTCACGAAGAGCTTGGGTACGGTCACCTCGCCGCCGGAAAGCAGAATGCCATGAGGCGAAAATTCCGAGTAAATGTGGGATTTGCCCGTTCCCTTGGGACCGAGTTCAATCAGGTTGTAATTGCGTTCGCAGAAGGGAATGAGGCGGATCAGTTGGCTGAGCTTGCTGCGTTTTCCGAACATTTCCGGGTTGAAACCGATGCTTTGGATGAGCAGATCGATCCACTCGTCGGTGGTGAATTGCTTGCGGGCTTCGACGTAGCCATCAAAATTAAAGTGGGACAACTGGATCGGTTTCAGGGTCGATAAGATCCAGGGGCTGGTATTTTTATCGTCGGTGAACGCGTACTCAATATCCGCGATGCACCAGACACCGCTGACCA
>JAPLJE010000320.1 GCA_026388755.1 Deltaproteobacteria bacterium
ATCATACCCTTTTGAATCCTCAAGCCGGAGCACCGGCGCTTTCCTATCTCACCCGCCGCGGGTTGCCTCCCCGAATCCACACAGACTTCAAACTGGGATATGCGCAGCCTGGCTGGAATCATCTGACGAATTATTTTTCAGGAAAAGGCGTGGCACTGACCCTTGTGGAGAAAGCGGGCCTGATCAGCCGCCGCCAAAGCGGGAGCGGCTATTATGACCGTTTTCGGGATCGCATCATCTTTCCGATCTTCAATATCCACCAACAGGTGGCAGGTTTCGGGGGAAGGGTGCTGGATGATTCTTTGCCCAAATATCTGAACTCTCCCGAAACACCCCTTTACAGCAAAAGTCGCTCGCTTTATGGACTTTTTCAGGCAAAACCGTTTTGCCGGCAGACCGGTGAAGTTTTTATTGCTGAAGGCTATATGGATCTGATTTCGCTCCATCTTCATGGCATTCAGAATTCGGTTGCCACACTGGGCACTGCCATGACCGAAGAGCACATCCGGCTGCTGAAGGGGGTTTCCCAGAAAATCACACTGGTATACGATTCGGATCAGGCCGGAATCAAGGCTGCCCAGCGGTGCATCGAGCTTTTCAAAGCCCATCATCAGCTTGAGGATATTCGCATCCTGGTGCTGCCCGAAGGACATGATCCCGATACCTATCTCCAGCAATTCGGGCCCGAATCCTTTAGAAAAGTCGCCCGTGAAGCCTACGGTGTATTTTCCTTCCTGATAAATGTGGCCATAAAAACACACGGACTGTCTCTTGAAGGCAAATTGCGGATCATCAAGGAGATGGAGGAGCTGCTATCGACACTGACAGATAGACTAACCCGGAGTTCGGCCATCAAGGAAATTGCCGAAAGAACGGGGATTGATGAAAGCGCGATACAGGAAAAAATTCGGGAAAACTCTCCGCGCAGATCTTTCAGGGCAAAACCTGCTGAAAAGGTGCCGGATGCGGGAAATAAATTCGAGAAGCACCTGATATCCATGATGCTTCAATTTCCTGAAATCATCCCAATCCTTATTGAAAAGAATCTTATCGAGTCTATTTCAGATCCTTTGCTAAAATCCACAGGAAATGATATACTAAACTGTTATCGTGATCTGGGTAATGTGTCGGTGCAGATCAATGACCTGCCTTCTATCGTTTTGATGGCCGCAGACAATGATGAAAAAAAGCGTCTGGTTGCAGCATTTTCCATTCAGAATGAGGAGTGGGGCCTTGAGGGCTGCCGTAAATTGATTGAACAAATTGAAAGAAATCAAAAGCGAGATAACCTCCGGTTGTTGCGGCAAAGAATGAAAGCTGCCGAAGAGAGTGGCGAACAAGAGTTGCTTCAACAACTAACCAAAGAAGGTAAAGACGGTCAGGTGTTTGCAGGAGGCAAGTAATTATGGCAAAATCATCCGTTATCAAACGGAAAATCGAGAAGAAAATCACATCAAAGACCATAACGGATCTTATTTTAAAGGGAAAGGAAAAAGGATCTCTCTCTTATGATGATATTAACCGGGCACTGCCTGAGGATATGATTACCTCGGAACAATTAGATGAAACGCTGATGATTTTTGATGAACTGGATATCGACATATTGGATGAAAAAGCCTCTGGCTCAAGTGAAAGCGAAGCCAAGGAAGCGGTCAAACGGGCCAGAAAAGAAACGGCCATGACGGATTTTGGGGCTGTAACCGATCCGGTCAAGATGTATCTGCGAGAAATGGGACTGGTAACTCTCCTCAGCCGCGAAGGGGAAGTGGAGATCGCCAAAAAAATCGAAGCTGGTGAACAGGAAGTTTTGAAGGCGTTGATTGACACGACCACCGGCATTGAATGCCTGTTGAATTTAGGCGTCGATATTGAAAACGGGGCCTTGCGTCCCAAATATGTCTTAAAAGACATTGATGAAGGTGATGCCTATGTGGATGAAGTGGTTCAGACAGAAAGGTTTTTGAACACCATTCGTCAGATCAAGGCCATTCATGAAGAAAACAAGGCATCCCGCGAAAAACTGTTTTCTTCGGAACTGGATTCTGATGAAATTCGCAGAATTCGACGCGGCATCACAAGAAAAAACACCAAAATATTTGACCTGTTGAAAGACTGGCGGCTTGAAGGGAATGTTGTTGATAAGATTGAGCAGATCATCCGCAACCAGATAGACTGGTTCGATGCCATGAACAAAATGCTGGTATTGACATCGGAAGCCCAGAGTGTGTCTGTGACAGAACTCATCAGTCACTTGAACACGGTTGAGAATTTTTCAGCATGGATTCTGCCGCGCTGCCGACTGAATTTAAATGAGGCGGATATCTTGTTTTCCGATTTGTCGAGATTCAATCAGCTGATTGCCGAAAAGGAACTAGCTGTAAAATCAAAATCTCAGGCATTGAAAAGAATTCTCTCAGATGTCGATGAGGGTCGTTACAAAGCCAAAATGGCCAAAAGCGAGCTGACCAAGGCCAATTTGAGACTCGTGGTCAGTATTGCCAAAAAATATACCAACCGCGGGCTTCAGTTTCTGGATCTTATCCAGGAGGGAAACATTGGTTTGATGAAGGCAGTGGATAAATTCGAGTACCGCAGAGGCTATAAATTCAGTACATACGCCACCTGGTGGATCCGCCAGGCCATTACCCGGGCCATCGCCGACCAGGCCAGAACCATCCGCATTCCGGTTCACATGATTGAAACCATTAATAAACTCATCCGCACTTCCCGATATCTAGTTCAGGAACTGGGCCGCGAACCCAGGCCGGAAGAAATTGCCGAAAAGATGGAAATTCCTCTGGACAAGGTTCGAAAAGTATTAAAAATCGCCAGAGAACCGATTTCGCTAGAAACCCCTATTGGGGAAGAAGAAGACAGCCATCTTGGTGATTTTATTGAAGATAAGAAATTCATGCTTCCATCGGATGCGGCAGTCAGTCTGAATCTGGCGGAACAGACGCGAAAAGTTCTGGCCACCTTAACCCCCCGTGAAGAAAAAGTATTACGGATGCGTTTTGGGATCGGAGAAAAAGCGGATCATACCCTTGAAGAGGTTGGACAGGACTTTGCTGTCACACGCGAGCGTATTCGTCAGATCGAGGCGAAAGCCCTCAGAAAGCTTCGGCATCCCACAAGGAGTAAGAAGCTAAAAAGTTTTATTGATATGTAAAGCTTGACAAAAATTGATACGAAAGTTAAAAAAGAAGACTCATGGGCCCATAGCTCAGCTGGAAGAGCCACCGGCTCATAACCGGTCGGTCCCTGGTTCGAACCCAGGTGGGCCCATCAATACGATTGAAAAGGCGTGGAATCATTCCACGCCTTTTTTTCATTTACAGGAGTTGGCAACATGCCGAGCGTTCAGGATATCATCAATTTAATGGAAGAATTGGCGCCTTCCCGCCTTGCCGAATCCTGGGATCCTGTCGGTCTACAGGTGGGAAGAAAAGACTGGCCTGTTCGTTTGATCTGGGTGGCTCTGGATCCCCTTCCGGATGTGGTTGCGCTATCCTGTGATCAGCATGTCGACCTATTGATCACCCATCATCCGCTGCTGTTTCAACCCGTTAAAAATCTGGACTTTAACTCGCCCATTGGTTCTATCCTTTATCAATCCGCTGTCCACCAACTTGCCGTTTACTGCGCCCATACCAATTTGGATAAAGTATCCGGGGGCTTGAACGATGTCCTTGCGCAGCGAATCGGACTCGATCAAGTGGATGTTCTTGCGCCAGGTGATGATGCGGAATCCTGCAAACTCGTCCTGTTTGTTCCTGCCGATTATGAGCAGCAGGTGCTGAACGCACTGTTTCAGACCTCTGCCGGAATCATCGGCGAGTATTCGTGTTGTGCATTCAGAAGCGCCGGCAAAGGCTCTTTTCTTCCGGGAGGCCAGGCCAGGCCATTTATCGGAAAGCCAGGCGAGATTTCCCATGTGGATGAAATACGGATTGAAACCCTTGTCAGAAAAAAGGACATTTCCGCTGTTCTTTCTCATGTCAGAAGCCATCATCCCTACCAAACCATGGCCTTTGACGTTTACCCTCTGTTGCCTGTCGAGAGCAGACACGGTTTTGGCCGGACAGGTACGATAACCGAGCCCATGAGTCTGTTTCAATTCGCACAAACCGTTAAGGAAAAACTTTGTTTGTCGAGTATAAAAATATCCGGAAAACCGGATATGATGGTTCAGCGAGCTGCGGTTTGTTCTGGAAGCGGCTCCAGCCTCCTGAATGCATTTTTTGCTTCAACCGCCGATGTGTTTATCAGCGGGGATCTCCGGTATCATGATGCCAGAGCTGCCGAAACGGCGGGGAAGGCATTGCTCGACATCGGGCATTTTTCATCTGAGCACCTGATGATAGAACCGATTTGTGACTATCTTCGCCGGAGGATCTCAAGCGCTTCCTGGGAAGTTCGTGTGGAAGCCTGTCAACTTGAAAAAGACCCATTTGCCATGATATAAGATAAACAGGACGATAGTCTATCGCCCCCATTTATTAACCCCAACATTGCGGGTAAAAATATGAAAGATCAGATAGATATTCTTGTTTCACTGCAGCAGATTGAAATTGAATCTTCAAGCGTAAAAACACATCTATGTTCCATATCAAAACGACTGGATCTTCTCAACAACAGCCAGAACGAATTGGAACAGCGCATTACGGATGAAACTGCGAAAATTGAAGAAACGAAAAAACAGTATCGCTCCCACGAATCCGATATCAAACAGAATCAGATCATGATTAAAAGGAGTCAGGATCGACTGAATTCCATTAAGAACAACCGGGAATATCAGGCGCTGTTAAAAGAAATTGAAGAACTCAAGCGAACCAATGCTGCAACCGAAGATCTGATGATTGATTGTCTGAATCAGATTGAAGATGCGGAGAAAATAACAGCGGCGATGCATGAAGAGCTTCAACTGGTGCAAAACGATATTCTGCAGGAACAGCAGGTTGTCAGTGTTGAAACCGAGAATGCCGGAAAACGGCTGAAAGAACTGGATCAGGAACGGCTGAAAATGTCCCGTAAAATTGAGGCGGATGTGCTGAAGCTATTTCAGAAGGTTCAGTCACAGCAAGTCCGGGGAAATGCCATTGTTCCGGTTCAGGACGCCGTCTGCCATGGATGCTATGTCAATATTCCGCCGCAGATGTATAACGAACTGCAACGGTGCGATAAATTGAGAATGTGTCCGAACTGTCAGCGGATCATTTACTGGAAGCAGATTTAAAAGATATATGGCCGAAGCAGAACAGACGATCGCCGGATTCACCAGGGTCCGGAGGAAAGTCCGAACACCACAGGGCAGGGTGCTCCATAACGTGGAGTCGTGGCAACGCGAAGGAAAGTGCAACAGAAAATATACCGCCCGGCGCTTTTGCTTTTCGCGCACTGCGTGGAAAGCAATAACGCCGGGTAAGGGTGAAATGGTGCGGTAAGAGCGCACCAGTTCTCCGGGTGACCGGAGAAGCTTGGTAAACCCCACCTGGTGCAAGACCAAATAGAGGAGCGTTTGAAGGCGGCCCGCCTGAGCTCCCGGGTAGGTTGCAGGAGGCGTCTGGCAACAGACGTCCACAGAGGAATGATCGTCAGCCGGGATCGGGTAACCGGTTCCGGATACAGGATTCGGCTTACGGGCTGTTTCGGCCATTTTTTTAAAAAGGGTTAGGGGTGATAGGATTTTTATTATGTTGTTAATCGAAGAACTCAGGGTTGAAGTTGGCGGAAAACCCATCCTGAAGAATGTGAACATGCATATCCCTGAAGGTGAGACCCATATTCTCTTTGGTCCCAACGGGTCTGGGAAAACCAGCCTGATGATGACATTGATGGGATTTTCTGGCTACGTGGTGACTCACGGGAAGATTACCTTTAAAAATGAGGATATCACCTATCTGCCTATTTATGATCGAGCCCGTATGGGAATCGGCATTTCCTTTCAGAGGCCGCCGACCATCAATGGCCTGAAAACCCGCGCCATGGTTGAAATCTGCGCCGGAGGGCGATCCGTTGATATTGATGCGCTTTCTGCACAATTGAATTTCCAGGAATTTCTGGAAAGGGATGTGAATCATAATTTTTCCGGAGGCGAGATCAAACGTTCCGAGCTGTTGCAGCTCATGGCCCAGCAGCCGGACCTGGTGCTTCTGGATGAGCCGGAATCCGGTGTGGATCTGGAAAGCATCGTCATGCTGGGAGACACCATTAACAGCCTGCTCAGAAGGGGCATTAAACGTCCGAGTCAAAAACCTCACAAGGAAATCGTCGGGGATCGGTCCAAATCCGCGCTGGTGATTACCCATACCGGCCATATTCTGGATTACATCAACGCTGACAAGGGGCAGGTGCTGTACAATGGTGTTCTGTGCTGTTCGCGAAATGCCAGGGAAATTCTGAAATGGATTCGAGAATATGGCTATGAGGAGTGTGTCCGATGTCAGATGTAGAAAAAAAAGAGGTGGACCTGAGCGTCTATCGGGATGATGCCGCCCCTCATGAATATCTTTCCGAATTAAGCCGGATGGATGCCGGGGATGCGCAGCAGTTTTTAAATGTGGGGGTGGACCCTTCGGAAAGTGGACGCGGGGGATCATTTATTCAGAAAGACAGGTCTGTAATTCATTGTAAATCCTGTCAGCCTGGCATCGAGATCATGGGCATCTCTCAGGCCCAGAAACAGCATGAATGGCTGAAAGACTATATCTGGAAGAATGTTTCTCCGGAAAGCGACTTGTTTACCAGCCGCGTAAATGAAAAACCCCATGAAGGATATTTTATACGGTCACTTCCGGGTGCGAAATCTGCCCAGCCGGTTCAGGCCTGCCTGTATATTGCCAGCGAAAAATTTTCCCAACATGTTCATAACATCGTCATTGCCGAGGAAAATTCCGAGCTTCACATTATCACCGGCTGTGCAACGGCCCCACATCTGGTTTCCGGACTTCATGTGGGCGTTTCGGAATTCTATATCAAAAAAGGGGCCAAGCTTACCTTTACCATGATTCACGACTGGGGAGAACAGATCAATGTCCGTCCTCGAACGGTGACCCGTGTGGCGGAAGGTGGCATTTTCATTTCAAATTACATTTCCCTTAGACCTGTGGGCTCTCTTCAGATGTATCCAACCACCTATCTGGAAGGCAAGGGGGCAATGGCCCGGTTTAACAGCATCCTGGTCGCCAGTAAGGGGAGCCACCTGGACGTGGGAGCGCGAGTGATATTAAGCGCTCCGGAAACCCGCGCCGAGATCATTTCCCGCGGGATCACAACCGGCGGAACAATCATTGCCAGGGGGGATCTGATCGGAAAGGTCGCCGGCGTCAAGGCCCATCTGGAATGCAAGGGTCTGATTCTGAACAATGGCCTTATGCAAGCTATCCCGGAACTTTCAGGTTATGTTCCCGGCGTTGAAATGTCCCATGAGGCGGCTGTGGGTAAAATTGACAAGCGGGAAATCGAATACCTGATGGCCAGAGGGCTTGATGAAGAAGCTGCCATCTCCACGAT
>JAPLJE010000581.1 GCA_026388755.1 Deltaproteobacteria bacterium
CGTCTCAAAAGGAAATTCAGCGTCAGGCAAGACCCCGGATTGGCGGCTTTCGCGCCAAAGCTGGGAGGAGTGGTGCCGAGGCGCGAACCACGAATCCCACGACACCGACGCGCTTCAGGCGCAGGTTCATGTTGCGGATGTCCTTGCTGGTCAAAAGCGGGTCGCTTGCGATCATCTGGTTGTGCTCCGCGGCCTGGAGGGCGCAGATCAGCCGGGCCCAGTGCATGGCCAGGGTGTGATGGGCCGGTTTGCCACCCAGGGTGTCGAACATCTGCGCGCATTCCTTCTGGGCGAGCGGCGTGGCCATGCCGTCCGCAACGTTCAGCCGCGCGAGCGGTGCCACACGGTAGAGCGAGGTCCCCTCCCCCTCCACCAGCCCTTTCCAGCCGATCTTCTTCAGAAAGTTCATCTTGATATAGGTCCAGGGTTCCACCCACTCGCCGATGTGTTCCACGTAGTCCCGCGGGTCGAACCGCAGGAACTCCTTGCCGTCGGGGTCGATGACTTTGACGGTGCCATCGTAGAAGCTGACCTTGTCGTTTTCATCTACCAGGGACATGTAGCAGGTCTTCAACTGATAAGCATCGTTCAACACCAGATCGAGATTCTTCTTGTTGCGCAGCACCACATCTTTGAACAGGCCCATCGCGAACTGCGCAAACTCGACGGAATAGTCGGCAATCTCTTTGATCCACCTGCGCTCCTCGGAAGTGATACCCCGGGCGACACCCCCAGGCAACCCGCCTTCGGGGTGCGGCGGTTTGCTGAAGACCAGCTTGATGATCTCCCGGTTTTTCTTGCGGACCTCGATGACCCTGGCGCCGATCTCCTTGCCCACCTTGTGGATCACGCCGAGGATGTTCCGCTCGGCAGGGTCGGCATCCGGGCCTACCACGAAATCGGGGGCGGCCAGGAAGAAGAAATGGATGTAATGGTCCTCGATATAGAAGGCGTTAAACTCGAGCTGACGGATCAGTTTGGCGGTCGGCGTGGGTTCCACGTCATAGAGGTCGTCCAGGGCCTTGGTGGCGGCCATGTGATGGGCTGACGGACATACGCCGCAGATGTTGGGAACAATGCGCGTCATCTCCTCGGCGGGCCGCCCCAGGCAGAACCGCTCGAAGCCCCTGAGTTCCGATACCTGCCAGAAGGCGTCCTCCACATCTCCCTGGTCGTTCAGGAAGATCTCGATCTTCCCGTGTCCTTCCAAACGTGTAATGGGATCGATGGTGATGGTCTTGGCGGTCATAGTCAATCCTCCATGCTTTTCTTCGCGCTTCTTTTCCCCAGGATGGATGATGGCTGGGCGAAACGGTACAGGTAACCGACAGGGTCGTCGATAGAGTCGATGGTCTCCTTGATCTCATCGTCCCGCTCCACCACGAGCAGAGATGCGAGCGTGGACAGGAACTTGGGTCCCGACCCCACGACACCCGAGACCGGGCCGAAGCAGCCACGGCACGGGACGTTGATCCGGATGCAGGTCTCCCCGCACCCCGTTCGCGTCGCAGGCCCCAGGCAGATGATCCCGGCCGCCAGGAAGCACGCGTCCGGGTCGGCCTCCACCTCGTGGATACGCTTGAAAGACCTGATTTCCATGCGGTTCGGTTTTCGCTGGTTGCGGGGGCAGGTGTCGCAGAGGGCTTTGCGGGGCGCCAGGGTGGATCCTTTCGGAGGGAGGTCGCCTGCAAGCACCGCGTTGATGGCGTTATTGATCAAATCGGGCGGCGGCGGGCACCCCGGGAGGTAGTAGTCCACATCAATGACCTGATCCAGCGTAAAGACGTGTTCAAAGAAGCTCGGGAGGGTCAGTTTGCGGCCGTTCATATCGGTCTCCGGCTGCGGGAAGCTGCCGTTCGGGTTTACCACCGTCGGCGCGTCCCGGTAGACCCAGTTGAAGATATCGTCCTTGCCGCGAAAGTTGGCCAGGCCGGGGGTTCCCCCGAAACACGCGCAGGCGCCCATGGCAAGTACAATTTGGGATTTTTTTCTCAGGAGCTCCGCCATTTCCTGATGGTCGGAGTTCCTCACGGAACCCGACAGGATGCTGAGTGCGAAGCCCGACAGGATGCTGAGCGCGATCTCACCGTCCTGCATCGCCTGAATCCGGCTGTACTTGAAATCCATGGCCAAGGGCCAGAGGACGATGTCGACGGCATCGGCCACCAGCAAAATTGCCTCGTTCAGGTCGATTATTGCCTCGTCGCACCCCGCACAGGCCCCCAAACCGTAAATTGCAACCTTCGGTTTCTCCGCCATCTTACTCCCCCTTTGCCTTAGACCTGTTTCACCGGGCCCAATTTGACCAGGTTATTTCTCATCTGACCGACCAACAGCGGGATCTTCTTCCCCTCCGGATCAATGGATAGATCCATGGTCAATCTCTCCGGTTCGATCCCGAAGGCATCCAGCACCTTCTGGATCAGGTAGACCTTCTTCCGGGTCTGATAGTTGCCGTCCTGAAAATGGCAGTGTCCTTCGGGACACCCGAGGATCAGCACTCCGTCGGCCCCGGCCCGGAAAGCCTTCAGGATGTGGTTGGTATCGATCTTTCCGCTGCAGGCCACCGGTATCCAGTTCAGGATGGCGGCGCTGAGGGTTTCCTCATCGCTCAGATACCCCCACCCGAAATTGCACGAAAAGCAGACGAGTTTGGGCTTATAGGTTTCCATGGGCAGTCTCCTTTGTTATTGCGCCAGCGCGGCATAGACTGACTCGATCCTTTGATTCATCGTATCCCCCACCAGCCGCCTGGCATTGGAGGGGCAGGCGACCACGCACATGCCGCATGACTTGCACTTGAAGCTGTCCGTCACCGACACCCGCTTGTTTTCTATGTCTTTTGACTGCGCCGCGCCGTAGTAACATATCGACACACAGATTCCGCAGCCGCAGCAACGCTCGGAATTCACCTCGACGCCCGGGAGACTCTTCTGTATCCCCACGGAAACACAGGCCTTGCATGAGATGCACGGCCCGCAGGAGAGGCAGCGCTTGGCCTCATCGATGGCCTCGGGGAGGGTGAAACCTCTTTCAAACAGCCTGAAGTGCATTCGCTTTTCCGGCGGAATCCAGAGGACCTCGGGCTCTGTCTCATAATGCCTCCGGCGAGGGATATCCTGCGACTCCAAGATGCGACCGCGCCCTTCCCGCAGGCTCAGTTCGCGCAGGTAGCGCTCAATGGAATCGGCGGCCGTCAGGCCATCCTTCATGGCATCCACCATGAACCCGATCCGGCGCACGTCCCCGCCGATGAAGATCCACTCCTTGTTCAGGTTCTGCAGGGTCAGCGGATCAACGACCAGTTGCCCCCGCTCGTTCAGGAGACCGTCAGTCTGCAGGACCAGGAAATCCGGCCCCTGCCCCACCGTGATGATGAGCACATCGCCTTCCAGAGTGACGCTCAGGCATCGCGGGCATTCGACCTTCTGCATCCGTTCGCCAGCGCCGATGATCCTGCTCACCCCCCGCGAATAGATGATCCGGATCCCCTCCTCCCATGCGCCGCGGATCTCTTCCCAATCGGCCGGTACGCGGTCCTTGGAACTGCGGTCCTCGCACTCCAGGCAGACCATGGTGGTTTCAGCGGCAAGTCTGCGGGCGGTCCTGGCCACGTCGAAAGCCACGTTCCCGCCTCCGATGACCAGCACCTTCTTGCCCCGGAAGTAGTTGGGCTTGATGTTGCCGTGGCTGACCTCGTAAAGGAATGTCTGCCCGTACATGACACCGGACAGGTCCTGACCCTCCACCAGTTTTCCGCCGAAACTCAGGGTCCGAGGGGCAGGCGTGCCCTGTGCCAGGAAAACCGCCTGATAGCCATCGTTCCGAAGTTTCTCAAGGGTCCACTTGCCCTCGCCGATCCGGGTGTTGTATTTCACATCGATCCCAACCAGCCTCACGAGGGTTTCCAGAGTCGAGGCAAGGACCTTCTCCGGCAATCGGTAACGCGGGATCAGCCACAGGGCGCCGCCCAGGCGGCCCGAGGCCTCGAATATCGTCACCCGGTAGCCCCTCTTGCTCAGATCGTAAGCGCACATCAGCCCGGCCGGCCCACCGCCCACCACGGCCACGTTTTCCCGGTTCTTGATAAGAGGGTATTCATCGCGTTTTTCCATCTGGTAGATGTAGGTATCTGCAATGAAACGCTTGAGGAGCCGCCGCCGGATGGCACCGCCCTTGGTCTGGTAGTTGCACTCCAGCTCGCAGATCCCGCAAACATACCCGCAAACAGGGAAGAAGGGGTTCTTTTCGTAAAGGTAGTCACCAATCTGTACGATCCCGTCCGTGGCCACCTCCGGGTCTTCAGGCAGAAGGGAGATGAGGACGTTGGTTCTCTGGATGTCCTCATTGATGGGACACCGCACCTGGCAGGGCGGAAGAAACTGTTTGACGGCGGGTTCGACCCCGGACCATCCTGTGCTGACCGTTTTCCACATGATCGCTCCTCCTTGACTGAAAGATTGTGCGAGCCTTCAGGCGTGCCATCCGCTAATCATGCACACCCAAAGAAAGACAGCCTAGATTTATGCTAACAGGCGCACTGGAGGTGGTCAAGTACATTTTCATTTGAATTCGATACATTTTTCGATGTTGCCAAAATCCATTTGATGAATAAGATCAGTTATGAAAGAATCTATCAGACATGGAATAATGAAATTTTATCCCGGAGGCATTTATGGCAAGGCAGAAAAAAACTGGAAAAAATATGGAAAAACCCGTTGAAAAAGTCCCTGAAAAAAGCGGCGTCTCTTATGGGGTTGTGGCGCTGGCGTTTGTCGCGGGAATTCTGGTCGGAGTGTTGTTGACCCTCTACAAGACAGGGGGCAGCCCAGCCATGCCTCCTCCTTCCCAGATGGGACAAAAAACATCTGCTGCCGACCATTCGGATGAGATTGCCGGACTGGAGTTCAAAACATCCCAGAACCCAGGCGACATCGCTGCGTGGATTCAACTGGGGAATCTTTGCTTTGATGCTGACCTTCCGGAAAAAGCCATTGTCGCTTATGATAAGGCCTTGGCCCTCAATCCCAACAATGCCGACGTCTTGACGGACCAGGGCGTGATGTACCGTAAAGCCGGTAAATACGACAAAGCCGTTCAGTGTTTCGACAAGGCCGTTGCAGTTAACCCCAAGCATGAAATCGCGCGGTTCAACAAGGGGATTGTGCTGATGCACGATTTGAACAACCCGCAGGGCGCCATTAAGGCATGGGAGGAACTCCTTGCTGTCAACCCGCTGGCCATGGCGCCAAACGGACAATCCATCGATGAAATGCTCAAGAAAATGAAGCAGCAGTGACCCGCGGCCGCTCTCTTTCACTCTTCCCATCCCCTGCCCCAGGGACGGATTGATGTTGTGGGCCGATAAGCGTGTGCTGTAAATCAAACATCGCTGTGCCGGTGAATCCGGAAAATAGAAAGGATAAAGGCTATGTTCAGATCGCGCTCGATGCTTCACCTGATATCCATCCTTTGGCTTTCGGCGCTTTTTCTGGCCGGTTGCGCCATGCCCCATATCCGGTCAACGCAAATCAGTGACGGTGGGACGACAGAAAGTTGCGCGGATTTTTTTACATCACTGGATCAAGAAATTGCTGAAGCCGGCGTGATGGACTCAGGCGCTTTTCGTGTGAAGGATTACCCATACTTGCGCGCAAATCGTTTTCTGGCATCGTTTCGTGAAGATGCCATGGACAGCAAATCCTTTGTGAAATGGGTAACCCACATGCAGGCGCTGGATCAGGAGGCTCGCGGATATGAAATCGCCAACTTGCCAGCGATAGATGCACCTGCCCTGAACTCAGCGAACAATAAAGACGCGCTAAACGGCAATGTCATCACCTGCGGCAACCTTCTAAAGGCTGCGGATTTTCAGGGCACCAATCCCCGGATTGAGGAGTTGCGGAAACTGGTTGACGTACCAGACGAGTACAGCAGGATTCAACGGGTCTTGGGCTTTTATCCGCTGTTTAGTGTGTTTGTTTCAATGGGAGTTGACAACTGGCATGCCGAGGCGGAAAAAAGCTTCTCCACCCAGCCTCCGGCAGATTGGTCATCCATCCGTTACATCCCGAAGCAATCCGGTGAGCTACCGGCAAGCCGCCAGATTGTAGTTAAAACCCGTCTGGATGCCCTGGGTATTCCGGAGTACGCTCCTGATGACTTGCAGGCGTTATTCCGGATATATGCCCCGGTCTGGCAAGTTCAGACAAAGGACGATCAGGACAAAATCGGCGCCCCGTTCTGGACACCTGAAGGAGAGCTCGGCGTCAATACCGGACACCCATCGACCTATACGCTTCTTTCCTTTACGCGTTTTGGAAAGGATATCCTGACCCAGCTAAATTACATCGTCTGGTTTCCCGCCCGTCCCAAGGTAAATGCATTGGATATTTATGGGGGGCTTCTGGATGGGATAAACTATCGCGTCACTCTGGATAAAAACGGAGATCCCCTGCTCTACGAAACCATTCACAATTGCGGATGTTGGTACATGGCTTTCCCGACAAAAGGGCTCCATGTCCGTGAAAACATCGATTATGCGGAATCGCCGCTCATCCTTCAGACACCTGAAGTCAATCCGGGCAGCGAGTTCATGACCATCGCTATGAAGAGCCGGACCCATGCTGTTCAGCATCTCTATCCGCTGGCACGTGAAAACCAATCGGAATCTGCCGTTTATTCTCTGGCTGACTATGGACAACTCCGCAGCCTTACCCGTAAACAAGACGGACGAGCCAGCATGTTCGACCAGAACGGTGTGGGAATCGGAACCGAAAGACTGGAGCGCTATATCCTCTGGCCAACGGGTGTTCTCTCCCCCGGCTCCATGCGGCAGTGGGGCCGCCAGGCAGTAGCCTTTGTCGGCACCCGCCATTTCGACGACCCCTTCTTTATGGACAAAATTTTCATGGAAATAGACTTTTAATCGATTCCTTAGTAATATGTGACCACAACGATTTATAAAAAATGGTGACCATGTTCGAACAAGCTTTCAAAAACATCGACGACGTTCTCTGGAAAGAGGCCGGTTGCACCACCGAGTTGGACTACACAGAGCAGACCTCCTGGCTGCTGTTTCTGAAATACATTGATGATCTGGAGCAGGACAAGGCAATGGAGGCCGAGCTGGAGGGGAAGAAGTACACCTTCATCCTCGACGAGCCGTACCGGTGGGAAAGCTGGGCCGCGCCCAAAGGTCATGATGGCAAGCTAGACCACAACAAAGCCCTGTCCGGCGACGACCTCCTCGACTTCGTCAACCGGAAACTCTTTCCCTACCTGCGCAGGTTCACGCAGAAGGGTAGCGACCCGAACACCATCGAATACAAAATCGGGCAGATCTTCGGTGAAATCAAAAACAAGATCTCCAGCGGCTACAACCTGCGCGAGATCATCGATCACATCGACGAACTGCGCTTCCGCTCACAGACCGAGAAGCACGAGCTGTCTCACCTCTATGAAGCCAAGATCAAGAACATGGGCAACGCCGGACGCAACGGCGGCGAGTATTACACCCCGCGCCCGCTCATCCGCGCCATCGTGCAGGTGGTGAAGCCCCGTATTGGCGAGCGCATCTACGACGGCGCGGTCGGATCGGCGGGTTTCTTGTGCGAAGCATTCGACTACCTGAAATCCAAGGGCAATCTCACCACCAAAGACCTCACCACGCTCCAGACCCGCACCTTCTGCGGGAAGGAAAAGAAGTCTCTCGCCTACGTCATTGCGATCATGAACATGATCCTGCACGGCATCGAGGCGCCCAATATCATCCACACCAACACGCTGGCCGAGAATCTGGCCGATATTCAGGACAAGGACCGCTTCGACGTGGTGCTGGCCAATCCCCCCTTCGGCGGCAAAGAGCGCAAGGAGGTCCAGCAGAACTTTCCCATCCGCACCGGTGAAACGGCCTTTCTGTTCCTGCAGCACTTCATCAAGATGCTCAAGGCCGGCGGCCGGGCGGGCGTAGTCATCAAGAGCACCTTCCTCTCCAACACCGATAAC
>JAPLJE010000261.1 GCA_026388755.1 Deltaproteobacteria bacterium
TATTTTCCTCCTGCCTCAAGGCGGTAAGATGCTATGATTTCACAGCATATGTTGACGGAGCATCAAGAGATTTGCAATAGTTTATTTGCACGCTTTATTATGTCAAAAAAAGCATATCGATTAGAGAATCATTTCTAAGCAGTTTTTCAGACATGCTGCCGCCGGACACTGGAAATTTCTCCAAAGTCCAGAGCTGTGACAGCGACGGCTATGGAATCCGTCTCCCCTGGGGTCAGCACCGCTGCCTCTCCCACTGTCGAATCGTGTGAATTCAAGATGTCGAGCAGTTCACCGCGCTTCAGGCCATGCTTTTTCCCAAGTGAAAAAGCGATTTGGATTCCATCCGGTACGCGCTTGACCATGTAAACCTCAGCCTGCCCGCTGTCTGCCAATGCCTTTTCCAGGCGACTTGAAACGCCATAATTGAAAAGTATGATAATACCGAGTCCCGGAAAAAGAATGGATGCCGCCCATCCCGCTGTAATGCCGTAATAGCGGCTCAGGTAGGGACCATGACTTTTTCTCAAACTCTGCTCGTCCGAATAAACCTTGGCCAGAAAGACCAGGGCCGGATGGATCTTCGTGTCTCGGGCGTCCCGGACCTTGATCCTATACTCGCCCGGCCGGGCCTTTGCAGAAACAATCACATTTCCCCGCCACATCGTATTGCCCAGCCAGAAACCGGAAAAAACTTCGCTGAATTCAAGGGCCACCTCGGGGGAGTCTGTTTCCGCTACAAGGTCCTCCATCTTTTCCGACTTCTCCGGCATGACGCCGGTCAGGTCATATTGGCCATCCACCTGGGTGTAAAAGACGTTAAATTCATATACAAACCTCGATATCAAAGAATCTACCAGAACGATGGCTATCAAAATACAAAAGACGGCCCCGATTCTGCCGGCCGTCTTCCGAAGGACAAATAAATGTTCAGGGGTCATGAGGCAACACTTGCGGCTTTGGTCTTAAACCGGCGCAGAAAAAACAGCCCGGTTAAAACAGTCGGCAAAAGCAGGCTGAAAAAGGTTTTTAGAAAGGTTGGCGTAAAAGCCTCCGGCGCCAGGTTGGCAAAATACATCGCAATGCACAATTCAACCAGAAGCAGAACATCCAGGGTGATGACGACGAGTTTCTGTTTAAAGTTCAATTCGTCAAGTACCGGGGCATCTGTTTCGGCATCGCTGTTGAACACATTTATCATTTCACGACTCCTTCAAACAAAATGTTCCGGACGGGACTTGGCCCCGTCCGGTTTTACATGAGACTATTTCTTAAAAATGTCCGTCTTGCTGATATTCATGAACCGTAAAGCCTTTCCCTGTTCTTTAAAATAAATCCGAACCTCGTCCCCCGAATCCCAGGTATAATCCGGTAGCGAAAAATACTCGGCAGGCACGCTGATCGTAACGAGCAGCTTCTGGCGCGGAGAATAGATGGTGATCTGTTTCTTGTCTTTGTCAACCACCGGAAATTTCTTGGCCTTTTCCGTTGCGTTGTCATAGACCAGCGGGTGTCTTCGGTCAATATTTTCCTGCTCGTCAACGGGGATATAGTCAATGGTTTTGAAATTCTGGGCGGCCTTGTCAAAGATGACGATCTGCTTTTTCTTGGTGTCCAGTTTCATGCGATAGCCGATCTTGGGGTCTGCGCCCATTTCCTGGGGATCGACGGGCTTTTGATAGGTTACCGGCGGCAGAAAGCTGTAATCCGGATTCTTGGCATCGTGCTTCACATCCCGAATGATGGTGACAACCCCCTTTTCCTTG
>JAPLJE010000051.1 GCA_026388755.1 Deltaproteobacteria bacterium
ACCTCTGAACCGGTATATGGTGATCCTGTCCCGATAATTCAAGTGTGATCCCAATAAAAGAACGCTTCATTACCCTGGGTTTTACATCCGTTTTATTTTGACACAAACTGTTTTTTGCTATAGTCCCAAATGTCAGTTGGATTTCATAATATCAACAAGTTACATATTGTGATGTGCTATACTTTCTCGTTCTTAATGGTAGTATTCTCTAAATTAGAGAATACGCTAAAAATGTTTACTATTCAAATAACGTCTTGAAATATATTTATCTAATGTATAGCTACGCTGAAAAATTAGCAATTAGAAAATCGTTGCCTATTTTTATAGTATCTGATAAAGTAATGCATAATATGCCACTTTATGAATCAGTTTGCATTACTTTATCAGGAGCACATGATGACAGACACAACCCAGACAAAACAACTCCTCATTTCCCTGTTCGCAGAACATCCATGCTGGATGATCGAACCGCTTGCCGCCCAATTACGCTATTCGATCCCATCAGTTCGTCGCTTTTTGGTTCAAACCGGTTATTACAGCAGTTTCACCCACAATGGAGGGTGGTATACCCTACGTTCAATCCCCCGCTTTGCAAACGACGGCCTGTGGTTCTACGACGATATCGGTTTTTCAAAGATTGGCAGTCTGACAAGCACCCTCATTCATCTGGTCCAGCGCAGTCCTTCCGGCATGACAGCAGAACAGCTTGGCGAAAAAATGCGATGCCGGTGTCATTCCGTGTTGGTTCAGTTATGCCGACAGGGCAGACTTCAGCGACAAAAGATGGGGCGATCGCATCTCTACCTGGCTGTCGATCCAGAAACCGCGGATATGCAGCGCCAGTCCTTGCAGATTTCACCTGCGGCTCACCTGCCGGCAGAAATTGCGGTATTGATTCTGGCGGAGTTTATCCGAAATCCCCAATCCGGCTTTACGGAGCTGTCCAAGACTATCGCGCACAGAACACACATCAGGGTCGATGTGGCAATGATTCAAAGGCTCTTCGAGCAGCATGGTTTAAAAAAAATGACTCAAATTGTGGCGCCAAAGCCTGGCAGGCACTGAGTGACAGCCTGAGACAACTTTCCCGGGAGATATTGCCCAGTGTGTTGTTTCCCCGAAAGCCGATTATCCGGTTTTATTCAGAGCAGGATCATTGTTGCGGCCAACGTCTTGTCGTTCAAAAGACACGGCGTAAATCCGTTGTAACCCTCAATGGCAGATTCATTGCTCATGAGACCGTACACAACTGCTCGGTCTGTTTGCATGTATATGCCTCTAAAGCCCTTCTGAAACTGGTTGCTGGTCGTTGTACCGTTGCCTATGACGTTCTGGTATTTGTGGGCAAAGCCCTGTTTCAGCGATATCGCACAGCCGAGGAAGTCCGGACTGAACTGGCTTCTCGTGGTGTGCGACTGAGCGCATCAGAGATCAATTATCTGGGGCGCAAATTCATTTGTTATCTGGCTCATGGACACCGGCGGGCAATGCCACGGATTAATCAGGCAATGACACTGGCCGGCGGCTATATCCTTCATCTGGACGCCATGCATGAACATGACGCTCCTTCATTGATGACCGGAATAGACAGCCTGAGTAAAATTGTACTGGCCAATATGAAAATGCCCAGCGAACATAACGATCATATCACCCCCTTTTTGAGAAAGCTTAAGACTGATCATGGAACTCCCATTGCCTGCGTACACGATATGGGATTGGGCATTTTAAAAGCCGTGGCCGAGGTCTTTCCCGGTGTACGGGATTTTATCTGTCACTTTCACTTCCTGCGCGATATCGGCAAAGATTATCTGGGATCCTCGTATGATCGCCTACGAAAACGCCTGCGTCATCACACCATCAGCTCAAGGTTGCACGCCATTATACGAGAAGGTCAGCATTCTCTGAGAGCGCATGATTATAACGCTGAATCTTTGGTGCAAGCATTTGAAGCCTTCCAAAATTTTGATCAGGACAAGAGGGCACTATCCACAGCCTCTGCTTATTCGCTGGCTCTCTGGGCATTACATGGCAAACATTGCGGCGATGGCTATGGTTTTCCCTTCGATCTGCCCCTTTTGGAATTTGCTAACCGGCTGATCAAACTCCATCGCTGTCTTGCCGAACTGTTTCATTTGGGTGCTGACCGGCGCGAACATCCCCTGCTCAATAAACTTGCCAGGCTGTCCTCAGATATCGCCAAAGATACTGAGCTCATTGCTGCGGCAGATGAACTTATCTGGCGGTGCGAAATCTTTGACCGTTTACGCATTGCAATGCGAATTGCACCAACTGGTGGCAGTCATGGCATCAATGACGACGGAACAACCCAGGCTATGTCCAGCATACGTCATGATGTAAAGCAATTTAGATGCGGCCTCGAACCCAGATTGTCAGCTGACGCACTCAGCCGTAAAATGGCTGAACAGATAGATAAATATGGGGATAAGCTCTTTGCCGACCCAATTGAAGTGGATACTCCAAGTGGAAAGAGCATAATTTATCCCCAACGTACCAACAATATTCTTGAGCAGTTCTTCCGGAGCATCCGACGCAAACATCGCCGAAAAACCGGAAACAACTCAATGCAACGGGTTCTTCAAACAATGCTTTCCGATACTCCCCTGATTAAAAATCTGGATAATCCCAAATATATGGATATCCTTCTTGATGGAAAGGCAAATCTTGAAGAATTATTTGCCGAAATCGGCAATATATCACTCGAAGACACTGCTGAATCGAAGGCCGACACGGATCGCATATTGCCGGGATTTCGGACACTGGCTAATAAGCCAAATTTGCCTGACCAGGTAGTCCGCCTATACCATAGTGTCTATCAATGAACAGAAAACAACTGAATTTTGTTACAATAGGGATTTTTTTTTGATGCCCCATACGTGTCGTCCGCGATGATTGCATAACCATCCATTGCGGAATCGTCCACGGAAGGTATCATGATATCCGATACAATATCCTCATATAAAACACGATTGGA
>JAPLJE010000519.1 GCA_026388755.1 Deltaproteobacteria bacterium
CATAGCACAACTGATCTGGTAGGCGGAACAGGGCTTGAACCTGTGGCCCTCGGCTTGTAAGGCCGATGCTCTCCCAGCTGAGCTACCCGCCCTTCTTTTTCAATCACAAAGAGACTGAACTTATACAGAAAGTTACAAAGAGTGTCAAGGAAAAAATCAAACCAGCGGATGGGTCTGATGGGATTCCCTGGATTGTTGGGGGATGATATCAAAAGCCATATCATTGCCATTAAACAAGGGGGTTCCAGGCTTCGAAATCAATGCATGGGTGAGCACTTCATCCATATGATCCACCAGAATAAATGTCATTTGCCTGGCGATGGTTTCCGGAATATCTTTTAAGTCCTTTTCATTTTCCTTGGGGAGAATAATTGTTTTAATTCCTCCCCGGTGCGCTGCCAAAATCTTTTCTTTAATCCCACCGACCGGAAGGACTCGCCCTCTTAGCGTAATTTCACCCGTCATGGCAACATGACGATCAACAGCCCTGCGGGTAAGCGCCGATACAATGGATGTGCACATGGAAATTCCAGCGGATGGGCCATCTTTGGGGATAGCCCCTTCCGGAATGTGAATGTGAATATCAAATTGTTTGTGAAAATCCTTGTCAATCATCAGATGTTCTGTGCGAGACCGGACAAAACTGATGGCAGCCTGAGCAGATTCTTTCATGACATCTCCCAATTTGCCGGTGACGATCTGCTCTCCCTTTCCAGGCATGATCAGGGTCTCGATGCACAGCAATTCGCCACCTACCTGGGTCCAAGCCATCCCGGTTGCCAGCCCGATCTGATCCTTTTCCTCAATCAAGCCATGTCGATGTTTCGGGGGACCAAGATATTTCTGGACCGAGCGAGAATTGACGGTTATGGCGTCTGTGGATTTGTTTTTTACTAAATCACGGGCAATCTTACGGCAGATGGAAGCAATCTCCCGCTCAAGGTTTCTAACACCGGCTTCACGGGTATAGCGTTGAATCAGGGATAAAATGGCGTTTTTAGTAAATTCGACGGATTTCCCTTCAAGGCCATTTTGCTGAATCTGTTTGGCAATTAAAAAATCTCTGGCAATACGATATTTCTCATATTCAGTATAGCCGGCCAATCGAATGATTTCCATTCGGTCCTGAAGGGGAAGCGGAATGTCCGGAAGGGTATTGGCGGTGGTCACAAAAAGGATATCCGACAGATCGTAATCCACATCCAGATAATGGTCGTTAAAAGATGAATTTTGCTCAGGATCCAGAACTTCCAACAGCGCAGCAGACGGATCTCCCCTGAAGTCCATGCTCATTTTATCTACTTCGTCCAGGCAAAAAACCGGATTATTGACGCCGACTTTTTTTAAGGACTGAATAATTTTTCCGGGCATGGCCCCGATATAGGTTCTGCGATGACCGCGGATTTCCGCTTCATCTCTGACCCCTCCCAGGGAAAGGCGAATGTATTTTCTGCCGGTTGCCCGGGCGATGGATTTGGCCAGAGAGGTTTTCCCAACTCCCGGAGGGCCGACAAAACACAATATTGGACCGCGCACTTTTTTCACAAGGGATTGAACCGCCAGGTATTCCAGAATGCGTTCCTTTGGTTTTTCCAGGCCGTAATGATCCTCGTTCAGTATTTTTTCAGCTTCAAGCTGGTCCTCCTGAACTTCGGTCTGGTCATACCAGGGAAGGCTGGTCATCCAGTCAATGTAGTTTCTAACCACTGTTGCTTCCGCCGACATGGGCGCCATCATCTTCAGTTTCTTGAATTCATGCAGGGCCTTATCCGTAGCTTCCTTGGACATTAGTTTCTGCTGAATATGACTTTCAAGCTCCTTGAGGTCATCCCCGGCGTCCTCATCCGCTCCCATTTCTTTTTTGATGGCGCGCATCTGCTCATTCAGATAGTAGCTTTTCTGGGTCTTTTCCATTTGTTCCTTGACCCGATTCTTGATCCGCTGGTCCATCTGATTCGCATCTATTTCCATTTTGATCAGGCTCAGCAAAAGCGTCAGGCGCTCGTTCAGGGAGTCTGCTTCAAGCAGGAGCTGCTTATCCTCAATCTTGAACGAAAAATGAGCAGAGACGGTATCGGATAACTGAGAAAGGCTGGTAATCGCCGATACGGTATTCAGAAGCTCTTTGGAAATATTTTTGGCCACGTCTGCGTATTCGCGAAAGGCGATAACAATCGCTCTTCCCAGTGCCTGGCATTCGGCATCTTCAACAAAGTCTTCTGTGATGGGTTCAATTTCAACCTGGAAAAAATCTTCCTGGTGTATAAATCGTTTGATTCGGGCCCTGGATTTGCCCTCAACCAGAGCCTTGACCGTCCCATCGGGAAGGCGAAGCAGCTGCAGCACCTTGCCAATGGTTCCAATGAGACTGATATCGTTTATATCGGGATTTTCTTCCCCGATTTTTTTTTGAGTTGCCAGAAAAACGTTTTTCTCATTGTTCATGGCATCTGCCAAAGCCTTGACAGATTTGGATCTGCCGACAAAAAGCGGCGCAACCATGTAAGGAAAAACCACAATATCTCTCAGCGGCAGCAGGGGCAGCAGGATAACCTCTGGTGCTGGGCCATCTTGTCTGAATTTTTTTGTCAAATTAATCATTGTATGGGGAAACCATCATGCCTGTTTTTTTACCGGTTCATAAAGCAATATCGGCGATTCGTTATTGAGGACCACTTCTTCACTGATAACGCATTCTTTAACATC
>JAPLJE010000477.1 GCA_026388755.1 Deltaproteobacteria bacterium
GAGCAACCCGGTACCGGTGCCGAGGAGCAGATCCTGCGTCTGGAAAGCGATGAAGAACTGATTCGGGTGGTAACGATCCATAAGTCCAAAGGGCTGGAATATCCTCTGGTGTTTTTGCCGTTTATTTGCAGTTTTCGCCAGGTGACGGCCAAAAATACCCCGGTGGTAAAAATCCACGACGAAATGGGTCGGATGCGCCTGATACAGAAGCCGGGAGCTGAAGATATTGAGTCGGCGGACAGGGAACGGCTGGCAGAAGACCTGCGAATGCTCTATGTGGCGTTGACCCGCGCTCAATATGGTTGCTGGCTGGGCATCGGCGTGATGGGCAAAACCAGCAACCTGCACCTGTCCGGGCTTGGCTACCTGCTTTCGGCGGGAGAGACGATTCCCGCGGACCAACTGGCTGAAAAGCTGGCTGTGATGAAAGGAAACTGCGGGCATATTGCCATTGAACCGCTGCCTGAGCCCTGTGATACCCTTTATCGGCCACGGTCTGAAGCGGCGAATCTGACGCCGGCGTTGACGTTTACCGGGAATATCCCGCGTGACTGGTGGATTACCAGTTATTCCGGAATGCTGGCCGGCGCACGGATGCCGGAATCGGCTCTTCCCATTTTCCCGACTTCCCATTTGCCGTATTCGGCGGCAGAGGATCAATTGCTGGAAGCGGCAACCGAACCTGTCGCAACGCTGGAAAATCTTAATTCCGCCCGTTCCATCCATGACTTTCCCCGGGGGCCGGAGCCGGGAACCTTTCTGCATGATCTGCTGGAATGGGCCGCGCGTGAAGGTTTTGCAGCGCTGGCTCCCCAACGACAGCGCATCCTTTATAAAATCAGGGATTTTTGCGAGCGCCGGGATTGGAAAGACTGGGATGAGATTCTGACAGACTGGCTGCAGAAACTGATCCAGACCCGGTTCATGCTGCCGGACGTATCGGGCAAGATGATGCTGGCTGAGCTTTCGCTTGAAGACTACCAGCCGGAGCTGGAGTTTTTGTTTGCCAGCCATAGAGTTGACATCCGGAAACTGGATGACGCCGTAACAGATGCCATTCTGCCGGCAGTTCCCCGCCCCCGGCTTCGGGGGAATGCGGTTAACGGGATGCTCAAAGGCTTTATCGACCTGGTTTTCTGTTATCAGGAACGCTATTATGTTCTGGACTATAAGTCCAACCACCTGGGAGAAAACGAAGGGGCTTACCGGGAAAAAGCCATGGAAAAAGCCATGTTGGAACATCGCTATGATCTGCAGTATGTGCTCTATACCCTGGCGCTTCACCGGCTGCTGAAAGCCAGATTGCCCGGCTACGATTACCAGCGGCATGTGGGCGGGGCCGTGTACCTGTTTCTGCGGGGGGTGAATGACAAGGGGCAGGGCGTCTATTTGGATAAGCCACCGCAATCCTTGATTGAATCGCTGGATGAGGTGTTTGCCGGCAAGGAGAACCGCCATGCAGTATGAAAATCTGTTTCGTGTGCTGGGTGAGTGGGTTGAACGGGGGTGGATCAGACCGCTGGACCGGGCTTTTGTCCGTTTTCTGAAAGAGCAGCAGCCGGAAGTCTCTGACGGGGTGCTTCTGGCTGCGGCCCTGGCCAGTCATCAATTGGGGCGCGGTCATATCTGCCTGGATTTGCGGGCTGCACTGGCCGATCCCGGTGCGACACTGTCTCTGCCGCCCGAAGGGGATGAGACGCAATCCGGCAAGCCATTGGCACTTTTGTCCGAAATGACCCTTGAAACCTGGGAGAAAAATCTGAGCGAGTCATCGCTGGTTGCCATCGGCACCGGCAATACACCGCTGGTTTTATCCTCGGGTCGTTTATACCTTCGCCGTTACTGGCAATACATGCAGCAGGTGGCGCAGGGAATTCTGCAAAGAATTGCCGATCCGCTTTTTTCCCCGGATAATCCGGCTGACAATTTGTCGGAAAATCTAATTGACCGGCTGGATGCTTTGTTTCAGCCGTTACGAAGTCCCGAAGAGCTGGCAAAAACCGAGGTGCACTGGCAGAGCGTTGCGGCGGCCATTGCCGCATCAAGCGCCTTCACCGTGATTTCCGGCGGACCCGGCACCGGCAAAACCACCACGGTGGTTCAGTTGCTGGTGCTCCTGCAAGGGCTGGCGCTGGAACAAGGGCAAAACCTGAGGATTTGTCTGGCAGCGCCCACGGGCAAGGCTGCGGCAAGACTGACCGAATCCATTGGCAGCGTGGTGAGCCTGCTGCCTGTCGATATTCAAAACAGACTTCCCATGAAAGCCACTACCCTGCATCGGTTGCTGGGAAGCAGGCCGGATTCCCGGCGTTTTGCCTACAATTCTCAGAATCCCCTGCATGTCGATCTCCTGGTCGTGGATGAAGCCTCCATGATTGATCTGGAAATGATGGCAGCGCTTCTTGTGGCTTTGCCTCCCAGGGCTCGGCTGGTTCTGCTGGGTGATAAGGATCAGCTGGCGTCGGTGGAAGCCGGGTCCGTGCTGGGTGATATCTGCAGTCATGCGGAACAAGCGGGTTATTTGCCGGCAAGCCTGGCATGGATAGAAAAAAATACGGGATATTGTCTGAAAGCCTTTGCAGGAAATGGTACGGAACTGGACCAGCATGTTGTTGTCCTGCGCAGAAGCCACCGATTTGGCAAAGACAGCGGTATTGGAGAACTGGCCAGAGCAGTCAATGCGGGAGATCCTGAAAGGGTCGCTGCCATCTGGAGTCAGGGTTTTGGAGACATCGTCCATCTGAACCTGAAGACCCTTGACGATGAAAACTTCGCCCGCCTGGTGCTGGATGGCAATCCCGGTGCATTCGTCCGTGTCGGTTTTTCAGAAGTGCCTGTCGGGTATCGCGTATACCTGGAATGCATGCATGCGGGTCCGCCGGAAGACCCTGGGGCCGAGGATGACTGGTTGCGGGCCGTGCTGAATGCTTTTGGCAGCTTTCAGATTTTGGCCGCTGTCCGCAAGGGCAGGTGGGGGGTAGAAGGGCTGAATGAAAAATCCGCAGAAATTCTTTGCCGGGAAGGGCTCACGGATACCACGGAGGGCTGGTATCCGGGTCGACCGGTGATGATCACCCGGAACGATTACAGTCTGGGACTGATGAACGGCGATGTCGGTATCGTATTGCCCGTTGCTGATGATCGTGGTTCGGGTCAAAAAGTCTTAAAGGTGGTTTTCCCCATGGCCGACGGCGCATTGAAAAAAGTGCTGCCTTCCCGCCTGGGTGATGTGGAAACGGTCTATGCCATGACAGTGCATAAATCCCAGGGATCCGAATTCGCGCATACGGCAATGGTGCTGCCGGACGCTATGAATCCGATCTTGACTCGGGAACTGATCTATACCGGTGTTACGCGGGCCCGAAATTGGTTCACACTGGTCAGCCCGGACATGGATCTGCTGGAACAGGCCGTGCTGCGTCGCACCCACCGCGCATCCGGCCTGGGGGAGCTGCTGGCCGAGCAGTTACACATTGACAAAGGATATCCGCTGCTATAGATATTCAGCGAGTGAACCGGCAGCAACGTTGTGAATTCGATCACCAGGAGGCCCATGAACCTTCAGCAATTCCCTTATTCTTCCGATAATTTAAGTTATGTCATTTATGGAGAGCATTCAGCGCTGGCAATCGATGGCGGTGCTGTGGAGTCCATTCTTGATTTCGTTGAAAAAAACAAGCTCAGACTCACCCATGTCACGCATACCCATCTGCATCCGGATCATACTTCCGGGACTCAGGAACTGCTGACCAGATCCGGGGCCGCCCTTCTGGATGGCGCATTTCTGTCCGGGCATGCACAAATCGAGCTGGATGGGATGCCCGTTCGCGTCCATGCGACGCCGGGTCATACCGATGATTCGGTAACTTTCCATGCCGGCAATTGCCTGATTACCGGGGACACCTTGTTCAACGGGACCATCGGCAACTGTTTTTCCGGCGATATCCGGGCCTTTTACAATTCCATCAAATTTCTGATGGCTTTTCCCGGTGACACGCTCGTCTATGCCGGACATGACTACCTGAAATACGCCATGTCCTTTACCCGGATTATTGAGCCGGACAATCCTGACATTAACCCGTATCTGAAATCCTATGACCCGGCACATGTCTGCTCCCTTCTTGGGGATGAGCTGAAAGTTAACCCCTATCTGCGGTTTAATGACAGCAAATTCATCGAAATTCTGAAAAAAAAGAATCTTCCGGTATCCACGGAATTTCAGCGATGGGAATCGGTCATGAGCCTGGGATGATCGCTGCGAAGCCATTACGCTTGTGTTGAAAGGCAAAACAACTTTTATGAGAAGAAAAGACAAGGAAATGACAGATCCGGACGCGATCGCATCCGTCATTCGCAGATCGACCGTGTGCCGCCTGGCTATGTCCGATGACAACCAGCCTTACGTGATTCCCATGAGTTTCGGGTACAGGGAC
>JAPLJE010000824.1 GCA_026388755.1 Deltaproteobacteria bacterium
CCCATACTGGATAAGGAAGGCGGGCTCAAGGGATATCGCGGAATCAATAAAGACATCACATTAACCAAAAACACCGCCTATGCCCTGAAGGAGTTTGAAACCCGGTTTCGATCCGTCATGGATTCTCTGAATATCGGGCTGACGCTGATCAGCCCGGACATGGAAGTCCTCAGCAGCAATCAGACCATGAACAACTGGTTTCCCAGACACGGGTTTGCGGACAAACCCAAATGCTATCACGCCTATCGAAATATCCACCGGAACGAACCCTGCCCGAACTGCACGGTGGTGCTAAACCTGAAGGACGGACTGGTTCATGAAGCTACCTGTGAAATCGACACGGAGACAGGCTTGCGGCATTTGCGCCGGATATCCTTTCCCGTGATTAATCTGGAGGGAAACATCATTGCCGCCATCGTTTTTTTAGTGGATATCACGGAGAAAAAATCTCCGAATGAACATCAATGCCATATTTCTTGATGCGTTTCCATATCGTCACCCGGCTGACTTCCAGAATTCGCGCGGCTTCGGACTGATTGCCGCTGACCTGGCGAAGGATTCGAATCAACTGTTCCCGCTCCCGCGAATTTTGCGGATGCTCCAGAGAGATTTTGGATAACCTGGTTTCCGGATGGGCGATTTTGACGGGCAGATGCCCGGCCTCGATCCATCCGCCGGAACACAGCACAAAGGCGTATTCAATGGCATTGCGAAGCTCCCGGACATTTCCCGGCCATGAATAGGCCATCAGTTTTTCCATGGCTTCGGACGCCAGCCCCAGAATTTTTTTCCCGCTTTTTATCATATTCTGTTCGATAAAATTCTGGACAATCATGGGAATGTCTTCTTTTCGTTCGCAAAGCGCGGGGCAGCGCAACGGAAACACGTTGATCCGGAAAAAGAGGTCTTCCCGGAAAACGCCCTGGGCGATTAATGCATCCAGGTCCCTGTTGGTGGCGGAAACAATCCGGACATCGACCGGTATGCTCTTATGGTCTCCCACCCGCTCGATTTCCTTTTCCTCCAGAACCCGCAGCAGTTTGACCTGGGTCTTCAAGGGAATGTCGCCGATTTCATCCAGAAAAATAGTTCCCTCGTGAGCCGCTTCAAACCGGCCGACCCGTGACCGGTCCGCGCCGGTATAGGCGCCCTTCACGTGTCCAAACAGCTCGCTTTCCAGCAGGTTTTCATTCAGGGCGGCGCAGTTTACCTTGACAAACGGCTTGCTGCGCCGCAAGCTGACATCATGGATGGCCCTTGCCACCAGTTCCTTTCCCGTGCCGCTCTGGCCCTGTATCATCACCGGCGCATCCGAAAGTGCGACGTTTTCGATGAGCTCAAACAGTCGCTGCATGGCTGGAGACTGTCCTAAAATCCCCTGGTATCCATCATCCACATGAAATGTTTTGCGAAGTGACATGATTTCCTGCTGCTGACGAACAATCTCGGACATGTCCGTAAAGGTTTCCACAGCCCCAATTGCACGTCCGTCCGAATCTCTCAGCAAAGAGGCGTTCTTAATGATTTGAACCGCCCTCCCGTCCTTTCGAACAATAACGCATTTTTTTGCCCGGGATTCACCCTTTACAAAAAGCTTGCACCATTTTTCGCCAACACCCTGGTTATACACATCGCAACCCGTGCAGTTCAAGTTCCGGCAATTGCTTCCGATCAACTCAGCAGCCGAATAACCGGTAAGCTTTTCGGCCGCCGGGTTCACGGCCACGATATTTCCACCGGAATCGACAACCATAAGCCCGTCCTGAAGGGTATCCACAATGGTTTTCCAGTACCTGGCGATGTCCATATATTCAATGTCCTTTGATGAAGATCAAGTGGGCAGGTAAAACATGTTTGCACCGGTTACTGTCCCGCATCTCTTCTGTAATCCTGTTAAGTTAATACTTGTTAACATAACAATTAATCCGCGATTGATCAAGCGGCGTTTTCCGGATTGCCGCAGAACGTAATCATAATGGTTTCGTGCTTTCCGGCATCCGACTTCCGATATTTGACTCCTGGCATATTTATTGCTCAATACAGAAAAAACTCGAACCGATTAACTGGAGGTGGATATGAAGAAAAAAAAACTGACAGGAACAGGGACCCGCAAATTTTTTACGGCTGTCCTGATTTCATTTTCTCTGATGTGGGGGTTTCCGCCTGAAAGTCCGGCAGCCGATGATGTGGATGAGCTGAAAAAACAACTCCAGACACTCAGCGAAACGATGAAAACCTTACAGGAAAAACTGGACAAAGTGGAAAAACAAAGTACCACCAAGGAAACCGAAATCAAGGAAATCGACAAGCGTCTGAACAAGGCAGAGCTTCACACGGCATCTGACAAAATTTCCCTTGGCGTGGATCTGAGATCCGAGGCGCAATCCATTCATTACGAAGATGTTCGTATGGCCCCACCGTCTATGATCAATGCGTTTTTTGCACCATACCCTCAAGGTTTTAACGGCGCGACCCAGCAGCAGATTCAGCAGGCCATGGCCGGTATGAAGGCGGCCGGCATGGTTCCGGCACCCAACAGCTACAACGCGGATAATGACATTATCTACACCAGCCGGTTTCGCATGAACATGAAAGCCACGATCAATCCGCATCTGGATTTTGCCGGCAGACTGGCCGCTTATAAGGTTTGGGGAGACAGCTCCGGTGTTCAGTTCAACCACGGCAGCATGGGGGAAGTTACCTTTGACGGCAACACCTCCAGCCTTCCCCATGGGGATACGGTCCATGTGGAGCGGGCCTATTTCAATTACAAACAGGACGTCGGCAGTGTTCCCATCAATTTTTCCCTTGGAAGACGGCCTTCAACCGAAGGCCCTCCTCTGGAGCTTGGCAACTACAGTATGGAAGGCGGCTCTCCTCTTGCCACCATTATCAACTGGCAGTTTGACGGCGCTTCTCTGAACTTTGGCCTGGAAGATGTCACGGGCATTCCGGGACAGGCATTGAAACTCTGCTACGGGGTCGGTTTTGAAGGCGACTGGGGCAACAGCTATTCCATGACCAGCAGTTCGGACGTGAATGATGTTCACATGTTCGGCTTTATTGCCGACCTTTTTGACAATGAATCCACGAGCGCAGTGCTGAATTACGCTCATGCATGGGATGTTACCGACGGATTTACAGGGCTTACGGTCATGCCGTTTATTGTTTCCGTGGATGGCAACAACCAATATCAGTTTTCCCCCAACAGCGGCGGTTATATCAGCCGCATGCAGCCATACTCCAATATTGGCGGCTGGGATGCCTTATCGCTGCTGCTAAAGACCAATCTACGAGAAAAGCTGGACGCCAATATCGATTTGTTTATTGCGCCATCCTGGAGCCATACCAGCCCCTCTCAGATATCCAAAAATCCTTATTATGCATTGATGGGACAGGGCCTTTTGAGTTCAAACGGCGAGCTTCAATCCCGGGA
>JAPLJE010000117.1 GCA_026388755.1 Deltaproteobacteria bacterium
GCGATGGCATCTTTGAGGCCTTCCACCAGCCCCTTATCGTATGTGGATGTGCGGGACACATAGCACGCCCCGGCCGCCGCTGCCACGTGACAGATATCCATGGGCTTTTCCAGCTTGTTTAAAAAACCAGACCCGACCTGGGCATCCTGGGGAGTCGTCGCAGAGCACTGGCCACCCGTCATGCCGTAATTAAAATTATTGAGAACCAGAAGTGTCAGATCAATGTTTCGTCTGCAGGTGCTCAATACATCGGCGCCACCGATTCCAAGACCTCCGTCGCCCATGGTAACGATCACCTTGAGATCCGGTCGGGCCATTTTAATCCCGGTGGCATAAGTGATTGCCCTACCATGAAGGCCATGAAACGCATGGGTATTAAAAAAAGTGTCAAACAGGCCGGAACAGCCTATATCGCTAACGATAACAACATCTTTTCCTGAAATTTCCATACTCGACGAAGCATGGTCCAGCGCATGAAGAACCTGCTCATGGGAACACCCAGGGCAGAACACGGGGGGGCGATTGCTGTTTAATAGACTATCCATTTTGAATCACCTCCTGAATCTGCCCGGGCCTGATCAGCTCTCCGTTCATCTGCCCCAGAAAATCAATTTTTTTACCGGTCAACAGCCGCTGGAGCTCCCGGACGTACTGTCCGAGATTCATCTCCGCCATGACCACCCGCTTGTATGGCGCAGCCTTTTCCAGAATGAGCTGTTCAGGGACGGGCCACAGGGTTTTCAGGATCAGAAGCGATGCCTTCGAGTTGCTTTGTTGTATTTTTTTTACGGCCGCCATGGCCGCACGGGCGGTTACCCCGTAGACAATCACCAATGTATCGGCGCCGGGGACCCTGTATTCCTCGTAGTAAGTGAACGCAGAGACGGATTTTTTCAGTTTGGCATCCAGCCGCTCCTGCATTCGGGCGATTTGCCCCGGATCGGTCGTAATGTAACCATCCGTTCCATGGGTCGAGGAGGTTTGGCGGACCAGACGCTGCCCGCCGATGGGAAGAAAATCCGGCACCCATTGATCCTCCTTCACGCCAAACGGTATAAAGGGATGATCCGCATCGGCCGTTCTGCGCCCGACGATCTGCGGCAGGTCAAGTCCATCCAGATCGATGGTCTCACGGGTCATGGAGACTTCCTTGTTGGCGGCCAGAAAAACCGGGCAACGGTATTTCTCAGCCAGGTTAAAGGCCTGCATGGTGAGCACATAGCAGTCTTTCACATCCACTGGAGACAGAACGATCACGGGCAGACCGCCGCTGTTGCCCCATTGCAGGAATTGAATATCCCCGTCGGCGCCTTTGGTGGCAGACCCGGTGGAAGGACCCAAGCGCTGAACATCCACGATGACGATGGGGATCTCGCTGCCAATGGCAAAGGAGATCTGCTCGCTGTAAAGACTGATCCCCGGTCCTGAAGTGGCCGTCATGGTCTTCATGCCGGACATTGCAGCCCCCAGGCAGAATCCGATGGATGCGATTTCGTCTTCACCCTGGAGACAAACACCCCCTTTGGGTGGCAGCAGCTTGAGCATGGTATTATAAATTGTTGTGGCCGGTGTAATCGGATAACCGGCGAAAAAATTGCAACCGGCAGCCATCGCTCCCCATCCAATGGCTTCGTTGCCTTCCATTAACGTCAGGCCCATGTTTTTCCTCTTTTTGATTTATATCTAATGTCAGAAAATCTTTTGGCGTAAAAAGTCCAATATCTGCGTTTAGCTTCAGCCTTCGTCATTATTGCAAGAAATTTCTTGACGGACAACCGAGCTCTATCCTCAGGTTATGGAGGGAAAGAGCACGAGCGAGATCATCTGCCCTTAACCACCACCAGGGTGATATCATCTGCTTGAGCAGAGGTCTGGCGGAAATCGGATATTGCAGAAAAGACGGCCTCGATTATGTAGCTGGATGAAGACCGGCACCACCGACGGATAATCTGCCGGAGCCTTTCTTTTCCGAATCGCTCTCCCAAAGGATTTTCAGTTTCCCAGATGCCGTCCGTGCCGATCAGGATGATCTCATTGCCGGAGCAGCCGGGTTCCAGATATTGCTGATAGTTCCATGCGTCATCAACACCCAGGGCCATGCCGCATCCGCCCAGCTCCCGAAAACAGTCTGAAACAGGATCATAAACTTCCGCCGCATCATGGCCGGCCCTGACCCATTGAATCAATTTGTTTTTACAGTCTATCACCATGACAAACAGTGTCATGAAGTTGCCGCTCAGGGCCGTATCCACACCCAGCAGGCGATTGACATCGCCCACGATCTGCGAAAGGGTTCCCGGCCGGATGATCCGGCTGCGCAATAACGCCCGCGTCGTCGTCATTAAAAGCGCGGCAGAAATTCCGTGACCCGCCACATCGCCGACCGCAACACCGATCCGGCTTTCCCCAAGTTCCGGAAACCGCAGAAAATCATAATAATCTCCGCCGGTGTCGTCACAATAAATGCTTTTTCCGGCAATATCCAGCCCGCAGAAATTGATGGATTGCTGCGGCAGAAGATTCTGCTGAACTTCCTTTGCCAGGTCCAGTGACTCTTTAAGAAGCATCCGTTCTTCGAGTTGATGTGCCATGGCATTGAAACTGGAGGTGAGCTCTCCCACCTCATCCCGACTGTTGACCGAAAGTGTCTGACCGAAATCGCCATTGGCCAGTTTTCCGGCAGCAATGGAAACTTCCTTGATCGCAGCCACGATTTTGCCCGTAACCCATCGAATCAGCAGAAGGATGGACAGGATGGAGGCCAGACCGATAATCAGATAATAGTTCCGGAAGGAGATCATCGGCGACAGGATTTCCTCTGCCGGAGCAATCATGACAAGGGTCCAGGGCGCTTCCTGAAGTCTGTAAAACCCGAAAACTTCGAAAACGGGAAAACCGGGGCCAAATACGATCCCCAGAGATTTTTCCTTTATGGCTTCAAATGCCTTCAGCTCGAGCACATCTCCGGTTTCGCCAAGCTGTCGCCGGCCTTCGGGCGACGTGGCTGCCAGTATCCGGCCGTTTAAATCCACAAGAAACGCCTCATTACTTTGCCACCATCCGGTTGATTTGACGGTTTCAATCAGATAATCAAACGGCATCACCGCTTCCAGAGAACCGATATTCTCTTGCGAGCTGTTTTTAAGCTCAGAAATGAGGGATACGGTCAAGCCAGCATCACAGGTGGCCTGGCAGGAAGGCGAGACCTCTATGGTAATGCCATGGCGGCCGACGCCATGCATGCCCATGTGGGAATCGTCCGGAAACAGGTCGGATCCGAAGTCGGCATAATGCGGGGTGGGAACTGCTGAAGGAACGGTATTCCAAACCCTGTTCAGGGTAACGCGGCTGACGCCTTCCACGGCCTTGAGTTGTTCGATGATGTCAATTTGAATCCATCCCGCATACGGCTTTTCAGAAGTCCGCTGATACAGCTCGAGCCA
>JAPLJE010000241.1 GCA_026388755.1 Deltaproteobacteria bacterium
GACGGCTGAACGCCTATTGTCTGAACTGCGGACTGTCCGCCCTGTGCCTGTTTACCCTTCCGTACATCATCGGGTCCGCGAATATTTTTCTGCTGTTCCTGGCTGTCGGCGTTGCCTACTGGCAATACGGCGGCGGGCTTTCCCTGATGCCTTCATTCGTCGGTGACTTTTATGGCCCTAAAAACCTGGGTTTTAATTATGGGCTGGTGTTCATCGGCTGGGGCCTTGGCTTTTTCATGGCCAGACTGGGCGGCACCATCAAAGACATTACCGGAAGCCTCAACTACGCGTTTTATATTTCAGGCGCATTGCTGGTCGTCAGTGTTATTCTGGCATTCTGCACCAGTCGGCCGCTCTGGGCGGAACTGCAGGATAAGGCAAAGGGCTGATGCATCATATATGGATAACATGGCGCAATCGCACCATAACAATGAATTTTATTAACCTGTATGCACTAATAGAAAGGAGAATCGAACATGAGTAACCCCTATGTCGAGGCTTTTGAATCCTCCGTCAAAACCCCGGATGTGTTCTGGGCAAAAGCAGCCGAAGATTTGCACTGGTACAAAAAATGGGATAAAGTGCTGGACGACTCGAACAAGCCGTTTTACCGCTGGTTTACGGGCGGAATTGTCAACACCTGTTACAATGCGCTGGACTATCATGTCGAAAACGGCAGGGCCGATCAGATAGCCCTGATTTACGACAGCCCCGTCACAGACACAGTCAAAAAATATACTTATGCAGAGCTAAGGGATGAGGTTGCGATATTTGCCGGGGCCCTGGCTGCCCGCGGGGTTGTAAAAGGAGATCGGGTTCTGATCTACATGCCCATGATCGCGGAAGCGGCCATTGCCATGCTGGCCTGCGCCCGGCTGGGCGCGGTCCATTCCGTGGTTTTCGGTGGTTTTGCGGCCAACGAACTGGCGACCCGTATCAACGATGCCAAACCCAGGGTGATTGTTTCGGCCTCCTGCGGCATTGAAATCAAAAGAGTGATTCCCTACAAAGCCCTGCTGGATGGCGCCATTGAAATGGCCGCCTCTAAACCGGAGACCTGCATCATCTTTCAGCGTCCCATGGAAACCGCGACACTGATTGCCGGCCGCGACATTGACTGGGCGACCGCCATCAAGGGTGTCAAGCCACACGACTGCGTGCCGGTTGCCGCCACCGATCCTCTGTATATTCTTTATACTTCCGGCACCACCGGCATTCCCAAAGGCGTTGTCCGCGACAACGGCGGACACATGGTAGCGCTTAAATGGACCATGAAGGCGGTCTACAACGTGGATGCCGGAGACGTGTACTGGGCGGCTTCGGACGTCGGCTGGGTCGTGGGACATTCCTATATCGTTTACGGGCCGCTTTTAAAGGGCTGCACCACCATCCTGTACGAAGGCAAGCCTGTCGGAACCCCGGATGCCGGCGCGTTCTGGCGCGTGATTTCTCAGCATAAGGTAAAGGCCCTCTTTACCGCACCCACGGCCTTCGGGGCGATTAAAAGAGAAGATTCGGAAGGTAAATTGCTGAAGAATTATGACATCTCCTGC
>JAPLJE010000450.1 GCA_026388755.1 Deltaproteobacteria bacterium
ATTTTTCTGCTAACGTTACCGTGATATGTGAGGTTCTTTTGATGATTTGCGTTCCACGGCCTCTGGCTCTGGCGCTGAAACGTTTCGGGAGGGCCCCTGATCAGCGGTGATATTCTTGATAATCAGCGCGTCCACATCAACGCCCGCACGCTGCTCAGCATTGGCAACAGCAGACCGGACGATTTTCTCCACAATTGCAGCTGCTTTCTGTGGCATAAATTTCAGAATATACAGACCCTTTTCGACCGGCTTCCCTTTTACGGTGTCGACAAGAATTTGAACTTTCCGAGGAGAAATTCGCACAAATCTTGACACTGCTTTCACATCTAACTCAGCCATTTTTTGCTCCAATATTACTTCTTGACTTTGGTTTTTTTATCTCCGGTATGGCCGTAAAATGTCCTTGTTGGCGAAAATTCTCCAAGCTTGTGGCCTACCATATCTTCTGAAACAAATACGGGCACAAATTTTTTGCCATTGTGTACGGCCATCGTAATACCCACCATTTCAGGTACAATAGTAGAACGACGCGACCAGGTTTTCACCACACGATTGCTTCGAGTTTCCTGGGCAATCACAACTTTTTTCAACAAATATGAATCGATGTATGGACCTTTTTTTAGCGACCGTGGCATAACTTCTCCTGAGTTTTGTCAGTTTCTATCCGTCAACTAACAAATTGCTGCATATTTATTTCACCCGTTTTTTAACAATGAATTTAGTCGTCTGTTTGTTTTTCCGGGTCTTGTATCCCTTTGACGGAGTGCCCCACGGAGAGCAAGGATGCCTTCCGCCGGAAGACCTGCCTTCACCGCCGCCCATCGGATGATCAACGGGGTTCATCGCAACGCCTCTGACCTTGGGGCGTTTTCCCAGCCAGCGTTTTCGCCCAGCTTTACCTAAAGACAATTTTTCATGAATGACATTACCGACTTGGCCGATCGTTGCCTGACAGGTCAGCAGCACCATGCGAACTTCGCCTGAAGGCAGTTTCAGGAGCGCATAGCGATCCTCTTTGGCCATCAGCTGTGCAAATGTACCGGCACTTCGGACGATCTGCCCGCCCTTTCCTTTTTTGAGTTCGATATTGTGGATCTGGGTTCCCAGCGGAATATTCACCAGCGGCAGATTATTGCCGGGCTTGATATCAGCTGTCGGGCCAGACATGACCGTATCGCCGACAGAGAGGTTCACGGGAGCCAGAATATATCGTTTTTCGCCATCTGCATAGTGCAACAGTGCGATTCTCGATGAACGATTCGGATCATATTCGATGCTGGCAACCTTGGCCGGCACACCGGTTTTATCCCGCTTGAAATCAATAATCCGGTAATGCTGCTTATGCCCCCCGCCGATATGCCGGCTGGTGATTCTGCCATAGGAATTTCGCCCTCCCGTATTTTTTGAAACTCTAACGAGGCTTTTTTCGGGCGTTGATCGCGTGATTTCTTCAAATGTCGAATACACTTGAAATCTGCGTCCTGGTGATGTTGGTTTTACCTTCTTAACAGCCATGATTATTTCCCCGGTTTATATCCCTTCAAAGAATTCTATACGTTCACCTGGTTTCAGCGTGACGATTGCTTTTTTCCAGTCTCGACGTTTTCCGATAATTCGGCCGCGTTGTTTGTATTTGCCTTTGATTTGCAGTGTCCGGACACCGTCCACCTGAACACTGAACAGGCTTTGTATGGCCTTTTTAATCTCGATCCGGTTGGCTTTTCGATCCACCTCAAAAGAAAGCTGGTTGGAAACTTCTTTTTGCATGGTTGATTTTTCGCTGACTATCGGTCGTTTGATGATGGCATGATAATTCATTTCAGCAGTCTCCCTTCAATGGCTTTTATTGAGGGCTCAACCAGCAGCAGGTGTTTATATTTCATAATATCGTAAACATTGAGGCCTTCAGGTTTCAGCACCTTGACATGCGGAAGGTTTCTGCAGGATAATCTCAGTAATTCATCTCCCGTGTCGGCAACGATCAGCGCCTTTTCAACTTTCAGGGCATTCAGTATCTGGACCACCTGCTGGGTTTTGATTTGCTCAAGATCAAACTTGTCCAGTACCAGAAGGAATTGGCTTTGTGCCTTTTCGCTTAAAGCCATTTTTAAGGCAAGCCGCCTGACTTTCTTGGGAACTTTATAAGCATAAGATCTCGGATGAGGCCCAAACACTGAGCCGCCTCCACGCAAAAGCGGGCTTTTGATATCCCCTCTACGGGCGCGTCCGGTCCCTTTTTGTTTAAATAGTTTTCTGGTGCTGCCCTGTACATCTGATCGGGTTTTTACAGATGATGTGCCTGCACGCCGATTGGCTAACTGCATGGTTACAACTTCGTGCAAAACACAGGTCTTCACCTCGACATTATAAATGTCCTCCACCAGTTCCACCTGTGAGACCTTTTCTGCTTTACAATTGAATACATCTACAACAGCCATATATCCCCTCGCATTCGTTGGCCCTGTATACCCTTCACCATCGAATCATCAATGCTTCTTTTATGCACTGGCCTTTTTGATGGTTTTCGTTTTTTTAATGGCGACAATTCCAGATTCAGCTCCTGGAACTGCTCCTTTTAACAGAATAAGCTGCTCTTCCGGCCGTATATCCACAATCATCAAGTTTTTTACGGTTTTATGGACATTTCCATACTGGCCGGGCAGTTTCTTTCCTTTGACAACACGTGAAGGCCAGGCACTGCATCCAATGGAGCCGGGAATTCTGAGGCAGTGACTGCCATGCGTATTTCTGCCGCCGCTGAACCCGTGACGTCGGATCACACCGGAAAAGCCCCTTCCGATGCTTACTCCTGAAACATCGACCATATCCCCGATGGCAAACATATCTATCGGAATCGTCTGGCCCAGAGTATATTCAGCGGGATTGTCCACGGGAAACTCCATAACATGTGCATAGACTTCGCTGCCGGATTTGCCAAAATGGCCCAGCATCGGCTTGTTTACATGCGTTTTCTTTTTGGAGCCAAAGGCCAGTTGCAATGAATTGTATCCATCCGTTGCCACGGTTTTAATCTGTGTCACAACGCATGGCCCAACTTGAAGAACCGTTACCGGTATATGTCGTCCATCCGGAGAGAAAACGCCTGTCATCCCCAGTTTTTTTCCTATCAATCCTTTGCACATCGCGTTTTTGTTCCCCTACAGTTTAATTTCAACATCGACGCCTGGAGAAAGATCCAGCTTCATTAGCGCATCAACCGTCTGTTGCGTTGGCTCCAGAATATCAACCAGTCGTTTATGCGTCCGCATTTCAAATTGTTCCCGGGACTTTTTGTCAACGTGCGGAGAGCGCAGAACACATATTTTATTGATCGTGGTCGGCAG
>JAPLJE010000403.1 GCA_026388755.1 Deltaproteobacteria bacterium
AAGTAGAAATGTTGCTCCCCTCATGGAAAGCCCCGTTTTTTCTGCAAGCTCTCCTGGATTCTGAGGACCATGCTTTTTGATGAGTGATATGATCTCCTCTTCCAACTCTTCAAACCAGTCTTCGAACAACACCAGAAGATCCGGATCGGTCATCGCCATCAGCTGCTTTGATTGAGCGACCTTATCCACCAGTCTCTGACACATTTGCGTCGGGTCGACACCTTCGCCCATGCATTCGGCCAGTCAGAGATGGACCAGGCTTGAGACCTTATCTTCTCCGGATTCTCCCATGAGGTTCCACAGGAATTCAGAACGGGCCTCTTCACCCAAAGCCGAGAAAAGCATTTTCAACACCCTGGATAGCTCGCTAAGCGCTTGTTCAGGGTCCATGCTGTCAACTATTTTCAGTATCTCTTCCATACGGATCAAATCACCTCCCCATTCTCAAAAGGTTTTCCTTGCGGTTAACAGGTCTGTTGCCACAATGCTCAATGTTCTAACGACATCAAGAATTCTATCATCAACCAATTCGTAATAGATGAAAGGACCATTGCGCTCGATCTTGACCAGGAGTGAACGCTTGAGCTCCTTCAGGTGATGTGAAACAAGGGGCTGAGAGAGACCGAGCGCTTCAACAATGCTGGAAACGGATTTCTTGCCGCTACTCACACAAAGGATGATCCGCAGTCGATTCTCGTCCGAGAGGCTTTTGGCCAGAAACGCGACTGTCTGGAAATGTTCGTCGCGCATTACCATTCCCTCCTGCTCCACGGGATATTCCTAACTATTTCCTGTTACATCGAGGCCTTTTATTGGTTTTCCTCTGGATAGCTTTCCCATGATCAATCCATCCTGTTTTATACCGAGTTAGCAGATACTGTCGTAGCAATCGCCATGCAGACAGCGCTCGCCTTTTTCCAATTGTCCCATCACGGGAAATCCTGCTGATGTCATTTTGATCGTTCTCAAACGATGGCTCACAACCATTCAAATAAGCATAATAATATATTAATGAACATTTATATATAAATACCATGGAATGTCAATAGTAAATATGGATACCCTTGCGATACGGAGACAATAACCAAAAAATGAGGGTGAGGGTGAAGGATTGAATTCTGGTTTTCGAAGATGAGAATTGGAAAGTGTTAATACGACCGTCGAGATGCTACACCGATGGAATCAGACACATTTTCAAGGAAGCTGCTCAACTTGAAGCATGGAAAAAATGATCCGGTTTGAGTATGATTTCGATTATGCGAAATACGCTTTCTAAATCAATCACGATGCAGCACCACGGAAAAGCAGTTGAACAAGACCCAGACGGGATCGCCGTTCCGAAGTCCCAGGCGCTCGCCACTTTCCCGGGTAATGACAGAACACAACTCCGTCCCTTCCTCAAGGCGAACGGCGTATTCGGTCATGATCTTTCCTTTCGTGATTCTGGAGATGGTGCCCTGAAACCGGTTTTCAGCGGTACAGTCCGGTTCATTGCCGCCTTTTTTTAAGAGCACCCAGGGAGCCTTGACCTCCGCGGTGATCAGTGATCCGATTCTCAACCCCAACCTGACCAAACTGTCATTGGTGATCACGGTTGTTACGGATGCCCCGGAGATGGTGATCATGTCGATTTTTGACTGAATGTCGCCAGATTGAATCGCGCGGATTTTACCGAAAAAAATGTTGCGTGCGCTGGTTTTTCGAAGCGACTCTTTTTCAATGAAAAATCGGCTTGCATGCTGAATGTCCTCATCGGAAAATTCAACGTAGGAAGCGGCCAGGTTGGGCGTTGAATGTCCCAGCATCCGCTGGACAACCGGCAAGGGCATGTTGTTCTGAATCAGTTCAGTGCCCCGGGATTTGCGGATGGCATCCGGAGCGCCGTGCGCCGGGAGAAATCCGCAGGACGCTGCGCGCTCATAGAATTTACGGCGGACATGCCCTGGATCAACCTTAAACCAATGGCTTGAGGACGGCTTCAACAAAGGGTCTCCCAGGGCAGCCCTTAGCTCAGTGGAAAGGGATTCAGATATCTGGACTTCACGTATTTTCCGACCTTTCTCAGTTCCGGTTTTTCCAAAACACACCACCTGACGGTCAGGGTCAATATCCTGAAGCGGGTTCAACGCCAGGACTTCGTTCAGTCTGGCCCCTGTATAACGGATTAAAAGGAAGATAAGCAAGATACGCTTTCTGGATAAAGAAACATCGGATCGCAATGATCTTTCCACCCATTTGCGGAATGATTGTTCCAGTTGGCTCAGTTGCAACGTATTTAGACAATTGGTCTCATTCTTAGCAGAGATATTGCTTGCTTGGCCGGGCTGATTCCTTATTGAATGCGGCATGATGGTCACCTGTTGCAGTCGATATTCAGTTTTTTGGATTCTCCCATGATCATTCCCCGCATCATTTTCTGAACCCTCTCTTTTTTTAGCACATCCGATGGTTTTTGCAAAGCATCCAAAACTTTCTTGACAGCTCATAAAATTTGTTGATAATAATAAGCACGATAAAATATATAATCGTGTCATTTGTTGGATGACAACTTTCCCAAAGGAGGTCCTGCCATGTTTTTTCAAACTGCCGGAATTGAAGTCTCCATCTGGATTCCCCCCCTGGTCGCTTTTTTTATTTCCTTTTTTACATCCATGGGCGGCGTGTCCGGAGCCTTTCTGCTACTCCCATTTCAGATGTCATTTCTTGGGTATGTCAATCCCTCTGTCAGCGCCACCAATCAACTGTTCAACATCGTGGCGATCCCCAGCGGCGTGTATCGCTATTATAAGGAAGGCCGCATGGTATGGCCCCTGACCTGGGTCGTTGTAATCGGTACCCTGCCGGGCGTTCTCATCGGCGCCATCGTGCGTGTCGCCTATCTTCCCGACGCCAGAAATTTCAAAGTATTTGCTGCCGGAGTACTCCTTTATATCGGAATTCGGATGATTCGGGACCTGACGCGGAAAAACGCGGGCAGCGTAGACAAGGCCGCCAGTGAAAAGCGATTTCAGGAGCTTGTGCGCAATTATCGCAAACAAAATGATCCGTCAAATCCAGGAAATCCGGAAGTCCTTCCGCCTATTACCGGCATCCATTTCAATTTCAAGCGGTTGGGGTACACCTTTTATGGCGAGTCGTTTGATGTGTCTTTCTGGGGCATATTTACCCTCAGTTTCATTGTAGGAATTGTGGGCGGCATATACGGTATAGGCGGCGGGGCCATTATCGCTCCGTTTTTTGTCACTTTTTTTGGTCTGCCGGTTTATACCATTGCCGGTGCCGCGCTGATGGGGACGTTCATCACCTCGGTGGCCGGGGTATCGTTTTACCAGGCCATCGCTCCATTTTATCCCAATTTGTCCGTGGCTCCGGACTGGCTTCTGGGTATTCTGTTCGGTCTGGGAGGAATGGCTGGGATGTATTTGGGAGCACGCTGCCAGAAATTTGTTCCAGCTCGCGCCATCAAATGGATGCTTGCAGGGATCATTATTTTTACTGGAATAAAATACGGCCTGGCTTTTTTTGGAATGTAATGCAATCGTTGCCTGTCTCAGTCAGAACCCGAATGACGGCTATCCGATCGGAATCAAACAGTAAAGCATGAGCAATGCCGAGACAGGGGGCTGAGTCAAGGTTCTTTGTTATCTTTATCCGCCACTTGCCATCCGCCTCCGAGCGATTTGATCAGAGCCGCAACCGATACCAGTTGCTGACCCCGAAGACGGACGCCGGTACGTTCAATCCCCAGAGCTGCATTCTGCGCTGTCGCCACTACAGGATGGGTAACACGATAAAGACACCACCGTAGGCCGCATAAACACGACCGAAGTTGGCCGGTTGAAATGTGGGAATGATGCCATAAATGACGAGAATAATGGCTCCCGCAAGAGCATATCCCAGAGATTTTCCTTCGCGCATCCACAACCAGACCAGATACCCGCCGCCGATTTCACACAGGCCCGCAGCGAAAAAATAGATCAGGGATTGAATGGTTTGCACTGCTTTCATCCCATGTCATCCAGAAAACGCTTTACAAACAGCATGTCAACTCCCTCTGTGTCTATATATTCTTAAGGTTTGAACTTTTCAGGATCATCCGACCCCCCCCGGGTCGTGAATCCGCCATCGGGAAATATCGCTGACACAAGCACAATCCGAAATCAAGGGCCAAAACTCGGTCATGTTATCTGGCGCATTTTTATCCAGTGCTCAGGATGCATCGACAGAAATGTCGAAATTCATCCGGAACGCATTTCGCGGAACCGCTTCAGATGCTGAATCCTCATATTCGTAGTTATCCGAGTTTTCGTCTCGACAGGATTTCAACCTGAAGCTGTCAGTCTGTAGATCCCATATGCAAAGAGTTGGCACGAAGCTTGCTTTTTAAAAGACGGAAACGCAGTATCGTATGTTCACAGAATTCAACATCAAAAACAAGGGAGATGGTTATGGCTAAACATTGGG
>JAPLJE010000520.1 GCA_026388755.1 Deltaproteobacteria bacterium
AGCAGGATGCAATATCAATCTCAGGCAGCATCTAAACGAATCAGATAAAGTTTGCCTCTGGAATTTGAATAATGATAATTCTGGTTACATGAGTTTACTGCAGTATCCGGCATGATCTTGAGGGGTCATGCAAGGAAAAGGAGCTTTTTTAGTGGAAAAAACCGCCAATATTTCCGGGGACTGGGTTAAGGATTTAATCCAGAAATTCATTGCCACTTCACCCCTCAATACGATGCAAAATGACGCGGGAGAACCTGCTTGGGACGCTGCGTTGGTGGGTTTTGCCTCTGGTGCCGACCCCATTTGGCAACAGTACAAGGAGTATGTTGGGGCTTTTCATTGGACCCCTTGGGAGGTCTTTAACCAGCATTGTCCTGAAGAAACTGCGGGAGCAGCGGAACTGACCGTTATTTCATGGGTCTTGCCCCAGCGAGAGATGGTACGCAAGGCGAACCGCCGGGCCAGGAAGTATCCATCCGAGGAATGGGCCAGGATCAGGGTCTACGGAGAGGCGTTCAACGTGGACTTGCGCCGCCACGTGGTCAAGAGCCTGAAAGAAGCCGGTCATGCGGCAATCGCTCCGATGCTGGTTCCCAACTGGACCATCGTCAAGTCGCAGCGGTTTTCCTATGCCTCTTCCTGGTCTGAACGCCATGCCGCCCATGCGGCCGGACTGGGTACTTTCGGTCTATGCGACGGACTCATCACCGCCAGGGGCAAAGCCATGCGGGTGGGATCGGTGGTGGCCAAGATTTGCCGGTGGTGGCCAAGATTCTCATAAAACAGACGCCACGGCCATATGCCGACCACCGGGCCTATTGCCTTTTTTTCGCTGAGGGGACATGCGGCAAGTGCATTGATCGCTGTCCGGCTCGTGCGATTACCACGACTGGCCATGACAAGGAAAAGTGTCGGCAACACCTGGCCCGCTCCAGAGACTACGTGCAAAAGACCTATACATTTGAGGGCTATGGTTGTGGGTTGTGTCAGGTGGGGGTACCCTGCGAGTCAGGCATACCGGTCAAGGCCGCCCGCGAGGCTTTGGAGCGTGGCGAGTTGCCTCCCCCGCCGCCGCCCCTAGCCTGAAGCCAAAGCTTATGCAATATCGGGTCATGCTGAACTATACGAAGATAATAAAATAAAGCAATTCGGTTCAAAAGCGTATTTCAGAAACCTGTGCGGATTCAACGATAATCCTATTTCTCTATCCAGTCGGGATAAAAGATATTGGTAATATCCAATAGATGCTTTCACTGACGTGAATGCGGAATCGAAATGTGCCGTTCAGCCCTGTTGGCCTCCCCGATCCAAGCTTCGGTATTGAATGGCTTCCGCCACATGTTCAAGGGGACTGCCGGTACATTTACATGAATGTCAATCCGGTCCAGAAGGGGTCCGGAAATTTTTGAACGATATTTGTGGATCTGCGGGGAAGAGCAACCACTTTCGTGTTTGGGATCCGAAAAATAGCCGCGGGGATGCGGCTGCACAAAATACAGAAAATCTAACCCCTCAATTTTCATTGCTTTTGGTAATAACCCCGCCTTTCTCAAAGATAATCCAATCCCAGAAAAACGATCTCGGACTGCCTGTTAAGGAACTTTACACTACCGCTGATATCTGTCAAACGCTTGGAATACACCCTGATACGTTCCGGTATCGAATACGAAATGGGTGGTATCTTGAGACAGGGAGGATTGGGAGGAAGCGGAGGTTCACCATTGAACAAATAATGGAAATCCAGAAGATCACAATAGATATCCGAAATGCATCAATTATTTGACAGGCAGGGCAGTTTTATCATAGGGTATTTTTGGGTTAATGTTGAAATATGGCTGCCAAATGGTTCAAAAGAGTGAATGATACCATTCGTATTGTTAAAGTTGGCCGTACTCAAGAAAATATGCAAGTATTGTTTAGCATGGCTGTACTCAAGAAGATGTGAAATATCCTCAACCATAACCATTCGAAATAGCAAGAAACTTTTATTTTTGACAGGGGGGGGAGCTCTTATGACAACAAGAGATGTTTTAAAACATATCGTGATGATTAGTTGCGCCTGTTTATTGATTCCCGTCTCCAGTACTGCTTCCATCAGCAATATTAATGAATTCTTAAACACCTGCCCCAAAAACGACCCGGCTTATAATCAGATCAAAAGCGGCTTTACGATCCGCCACAATGGAGCTGTAGTCTCATTTGATGATTTTTATTGCACAGAACCTGCATCTTCCATGAATGTTTCCCAGTACACTGATGAATTAATTATCCTCCAGAGCTTGCGGGTGATATATCATATGGATTTTGGAAGAAGCGGATATCTCCCTTGGACCTCTGGGACCTTGTATGAATGGATGAAGTCCAAGATCAAAGGGTTCAACATCGACGACGCTGCACAATATAATTCTTGCTGCCAACAATTTTCAGACGGATTGTATATCACGTTAAACGTTTTGGATGATCTTACACGATCGGCAGATATGACCTGGTTCAATCTGCCTTATAATATTGCGCTCTATGCCCATGAAACGCGTCATGTAGACGGCTACGCGCACGTATCTTGCTGCGGGATTCCCAACGGATGCGATCAGACATTTGACCTGAAGAATCTCTCGCCTTATGGGATTCAGTGGTGGCTCATTAACAGTTTTCTCAATGGCAATATCGATGTGGGACTTTCATGCGGTTTAAGCACCAGTGAACTTTCTGATACTGCCAACTATCTGCTATCCGGCATAAATGATTATCAAACCAGATTCTGCAACAATAAACCACCCACTGTTACCATGCCGCTGCATCCGGGAGGTCCATGTCCGTCGAATCCCGATATAAAAGCCAACGGTGCAAACGCCTATTATATTGCTTTTCCCATAACGACTGTATCCATAACCGCCAGTCTCTCACCCGGAGATTGGAATGGAGAAATGGCTGACTACTGGTTTGGCGCCAATACTCCGTGGGGCTTTTACACATTAACCACTTCAGGATGGTCTCCTGGAATACAAATGCTGGCGCAATATCCGTTAATCAATATTCCTTCAATTGAGATTTTAAAAGCGTCCTTGCCAGTCGGGAGTTATACATTCTATTTCGGAGTGAATAAGCTTTCCAATACCATTCCGGATTCACTACTCTATTTTGATTCTGTTAACGTTAATGTCATAAATTTATATCCAATCACGCCCATATTTTTTGAGGAAACCTTTCTGGACCCGTCAGAATAGTCAGATGCATCTGGCGGCCTGTCGCGCACCGAAGCATTGGCTATGAATAATGTGGATCATCGCTATTTCGGGCAGGTCATCCATGCAAAACAGCAATGAGCCTTTTTTGTCCCCACACACCCTGATATTTATTCTCGTCACTTATCAGGAAATTGGCTCGAAAATGTTCTTGACAGCTTCTTTGACAGGTGTTTATATGAAAATGGTTAATTTTCATCCTTCGTTGTGATAGCTCCGGGAATGGCTGTTAGTAAGAAATTCTATATATCATTTTCTTATCCGCAATCTTTTTGTTTTAGCCTAAAGGATGTGTATCATGAATACAGATATAAACCTGAAAGATGATTCAAAGCTGTTAGAAATGCTCAGCCAGAAGATTAAGAATTTTTCTGATGCACAAAAGCAGGATTTGGTCAATTTCGTTAAAAGTATAGAAAAAAGAGGTGGAAAAAGAAACACGGATAGAAGATATATCAAAGTCAGCGTGGATTATTCCGTCAAAGACAAATTTTATTCCGACACGATTGAAAATATCAGCCCTAGAGGTGCATTCATCAGAACAACAAGGCCCATTCAGGTTGGCGATTCAACAACCATGGTTGCTTCCATTCCCGGTCATGATGGTATTTTAAAAATGAAAGGAAAAATCATCCGGCGATCGGAGGAGGGTATTGCCATAAAATTTTTCGAAGAACATAAAGAAATATTGGGCGATGACTTTAATCAAGCATTTAAGTGTGAGTGAACATAAATCCCGCAAACTTCATATTCTGCATCAGTCGCCTTACCCCAAATCATGATCTGGCAGTGCGTATC
>JAPLJE010000528.1 GCA_026388755.1 Deltaproteobacteria bacterium
CAAGCTTTTTCATGCACCAGCTGCGGAGCTCCGTATTCAGCGAAAGAAAAATGGGATGGATGGGGAGTTGAGTATAAGTCCAGAACAATGCTTTTTGGGCTACCGCTGGTTCATATTTCATTCAAGTATAGGCTCAATCACCTGCCAGTTCCTGCAAGGGGAGTGATTGCGATTGGACAGTTTGGTATGGGTATCATCACTGTCTCTCAGTTCGGAATCGGTTTGATCAGTATTAGCCAGTTTATGGTTGCAGACTTTGCTCTGGCGCAATTTGCATTTGCATATTCGCTGATTGCGCAGATCGGCCTGTATATTCACACAGGGCATGGACAGTTTGTGCGAAGCATTCTGGATCTGATTTGAGGCTTCAAGTGAATAATTTCATGCTGTTTGTCTTTAACGGGGATTTCATGTGCTTTATTCATGTAATGTTAAATGCCCTTGATATGAAGGATAGAGGCAATGAAACCGGCATAGTGATTGAGGGTTCAGCAGTTCGGCTACTCCCGGATCTGGCCCAGGTTCAAAACCCATGCGCTTTTTGAAAAAATAAAGGCTGCCGGTCTTTTAACAGGGGTTTGCAGTGCCTGCTCAAAAAAAACAGCAACTTTGAGATAGTGATCAATACATGGAAAATGAAATACCTTGATTATCCTGTCTATTTCAGATACAGAATTCATTCAAGCGAGTGTTGTTTTTGTATTTCGAACGACTTGATACAGAGTCCTATGGTTATATACAATTTAATGGGTGGAGGATAGAATCAGTGGCTCCTCATCAGGAAAAATCAATGAGCTTAATGGAATACGCACTAGGGCAAGATCAGTTAGATAAAATTGAACAGATTCTTCTTACCGATCTGATTGCAAGCGGTGTTCACTGCGTCTTGCTGATTGACTTTGCCGGCAACATCATTGCGCAAGGGGATAACGGACGCTCCCGGATTGATGTGTATTCTCTGGCAGCCCTTTCCGCAGCCAATTTCGGGGCTGTTGAGGCAATGGCGAAAATTGTGGGTCAGGAAGAATTTGCCCTGCTCTTTCATAAGGGAGAAACAGGAAGTTTATACTTCAGCAAAGTGAATGACGAATTGCTGGTCATTTCGGTATTTGGAAAAGAAATTGTTCTGGGGCTTCTGCGCATGAAAGTGGCGGATGCCATATTGAAAATCCAGCAAATTTGGAAATCCAATTAAAATCAGGTTTTTGATGGATTTATCAGGAAGGAATTTTTGCATTGGCATTCATCAATATGAAAAACAAGGAGATTCAGGCCAAAATTGTGTATTACGGGCCTGGCAGAGGTGGGAAAACTTGCAACCTGGAGTATATCTATAAACAGTTTCGAGAGCGCATCCCTTCAGAGATAGTCAGTATTAAGACACATGGAGATCGAACCCTTTTTTTTGATTTTCTTCCATTTGAAGTTGGCAAGATTATGGGTTATACGACTCGCGTGCAACTTTACACTGTTCCGGGCCAGGTGAAATATGACGCCACTCGAAGGCTCGTTTTAAAAGGGGTTGACGGCATCGTATTTGTAGCGGATTCTTTGATGGTTCAGCGGAAAAAAAATCTGATTTCCCTAAAAAACCTTCAGACGAACCTGGCGGCTCATAAAAAGGATATTTTTCAGGTTCCCTTGGTTATGCAATACAACAAAAGGGATCTGGATGAGCCTGGAATTCCCCTCCTATCGCTTGAAACCCTCGAGAATGATCTAAACCGCCAGTTAAAAGCCCCCTCATTTCCCGCAAGCGCAATAAAAGGGGATAATGTGGTGCTTACCCTTAAAAAAATCATTGCCCTTACGATGGCGTCCTTTCAGAAGAGGCTATAACAGGAGAAGCATTTCATGGATTCAAAAAGCTTTGTTGCCAGCGACTCAGACATTGAAAAACATTTAGATGATTTTTTTGGTCCGGACAACCCAACCGGGCTTTCAGCTGTTGATTCAAAGATGGAAAGTCCGTCTGAGTCGCCTTTGACATCTCTGAAATCCATTGTTCTATCCATGGATTGGGAAATTACCGATCCTATTTTAAAAGAGTTTAATCAGGAGTTGAAACGGCTGAATGCTGTTTTCCAACAGGACGGGATTGTGATGAAATCGCTTCAAATACTGGAAGCGATTGGAAAGTACATCCAGAAAAATAAATCTCGGACTCACCCGGATTCCATCAGATTGCTGCAATCCATATATCGCGATCTGGAAATTCTTCTACTGTCCAAAGGAATTTCAGAAACTGTCAGACGGAATATTCTTATTGATGAAGTCGCTCAGTTTATGAAACTAAAGAAAAAACTGGCTGTACCTTTCAAGCCTACGACTGGATATCTTGCCGGAGAAACAGAAATAGCAACAACCTCTCCGGGTAGCCCTTCTTCTGAACCAGCGCCCCAAGCCAAGATTGTATCTGATAGTGAACGGGTGTCTTCCCTTGAAGCCGTTCTTCATGCCCTTGAAGAAATAAAAAATTACATTCATACTGAGTTCAGTACGTTAAGAGCTGAACTTAAGTTGTTACGAAAGAGCGGATAATCCGAAACGCTTATGGTAATATTTTGTGAAGAATGCGGAGGAAAATATATTCTGCCGCAAAGTTTATCCGATATTCCTGCGGAATTTGAATGCCCAAAATGTCATGATATCTTTAATATTCAACAATCTGTTTTAAAAAGCATTCAAAATGAACAGATGGATGAGCAGAAGACGGATGACAAAGGGGAGTAAATACTCTTCCGCTTCACTTCCTGCAATAGACGATAGATCCTGATATGACAATTCCAGCAGCCAAAGTCTATTTCGCTATTCCGGCCAAGCCTGTATACCATTGGTAAGTTGTTCACCTGACAGGTTTAAACGATTCTCTCTTTGTTTGATACCATTGTCTAATCAGCATCCCCATAATCCGAAGCTTTGATGCGACACCGTATTTATCTGAAACGATAGCTGCATCTGCGCAGGACTCAATGATCTGTGATTTGCCCTTTTGTATCGCATCAGGGGGTTGCTGTGGCAAAATATTTTCAAGCTCTTTAAATCGCAACAGTTTCAAGTTTTCTGGATGAGGTTTTTAAATCATGAACGCACCTGCCGCCCAAATACAGATAGATCTGAATGCCAAGATTCGTGAGGCTGAAATGTATCAGTCCATGGGGCTTCTGGAAGCCAGTCTGGAAATCTATTCTCGCTTGCTCTCAGGCTCAAGAATATCGGATCCGCAACTGAAAGAGAGTATTCAAAGCAGGGTTACTTCCCTTCGTGCGCAAATCCAGGAACTGGAGAAGGAAGATGTCGGTGTCGGTAAAGTCTCCCAGAAAGAGATTTCCATTCTTCAGACCAGCCCCATTGCTGATGAGGCCGCTGAAACGCTCATGGAAAACGCCGCCGCCTTCAAAGAGCTTGGACTAGTCAAAGAGTCTGTCGTCGAGTATGAAAAAGCATTTGCTAAGAACCCTTTTGCTCCAGATCTAATGAATCGGCTCATGGACTGTCTGTTTCAGCTGGATACCCCGCGCCAGGTTATGGATCATATTTCCAACCTGATTCGCACCCAGGGCCTTGGAAAGCTTGAACAAGCCAAGCTTGTTTTCGGCGTGGGGCTTGAGTTTGAAAAAAGGGAGCATAAGGATTGTGCAATTGAATTATATAAATCTGCTCTTGAAATGAGTCCGGGGGGCAAAGAGATCGAGTTGAGACTGAATGCCCTTATGGCGCAACTGGCACCGGGGTCGCGTTATGATTATCTGATTAATCAAAAATTAATTTCTCCAGGGCAGCTCCAGAAGGCTCTGGTCATGTCCCAAAAAACTCGAAAAAGCGTGGAATATGCTCTTATCGAAGGATTCCAGTTGAAAAAGGAAGATATCGGCAAATCCCTGTCCGAGTTTTACGGCTGTCCGTTCGCATCCTTTGACCCCAAACACCCCATTCCTTTTGAACTCATTCGAAGATTAAAAAAATCATTTCTGATTCATAATGTATGGGTTCCCCTGGACTGGGGGAAAAACGTCATGAAAATCATTGTGGATGACCCGAAAGATATCCGAAAAACCGATGACATAAAAGCCCTGATCAAGATCCCCAATATTGAGCTTTTAGTGGGAATCAAAGAAGATATTATTCAGTTTATCGACCTGTTTTACGAAGAGAAGGCAGTCGAGACCACGGAATCGTCTCTTGATTATGATGAGATCGTTCCTGATATCCAATATGATGAAGAAAAAGAAGAGACGGTTGAGTCCGTGGATGAATCTACAAGCCAGGTAGTCCGTCTGGTGGATCAGATTCTAGTGATGGCTTATCGGGGCGGTGTTTCGGACATTCATATTGAACCCTCGCCAGTGACCAACAAGACAGGGATCAGGTTTAGAGTGGATGGTGTTTGTCAGGAATATCTGAAAGTTCCCAACTCCATGGCCAGAGGGATTCTGTCCCGGATCAAGATTATGTGCAATCTGGATATATCCGAGCGCCGACTGCCTCAGGACGGAAAAATCAAATTCCGCAGAAAGGGGATACCTCCTTTTGAGCTTCGGGTGGCAACCATTCCATCAGCAGGCGGATTTGAAGATGCAGTATTAAGGCTTCTGGCAAAGGCCGGGGCCATGAAACTGTCACAGATGGGACTGGATGAGCGAAAGCTGAAGATCATGGAAAGGTTATTGGTTCAGCCTTATGGCTTGATTCTGGTAGTGGGCCCGACGGGTTCAGGGAAAACCACAACCCTTCATGCCGCCTTAGGCCACATCAATAAACCCGGCATCAAGATCTGGACTGCCGAAGATCCGATTGAAATAACGCAGGACGGGCTGCGACAGGTTGAGGTAAAACCTCGAATTGGCTTGGATTTTGCCAGGGTCATGCGATCTTTTCTTCGAGCAGATCCCGATGTGATCATGATTGGTGAAATGCGCGATAAAGAGACCGCATCCATCGGCATCGAGGCTTCCTTAACCGGGCATCTTGTGTTTTCGACCCTTCATACCAACAGCGCGCCAGAAACCATTACCCGGCTTCTGGACATGGGGATGAATCCCCTGAACTTTTCAGATGCGTTTTTGGGGGTTCTGGCCCAGCGGCTCGTCAGAACCCTTTGCACCAGCTGTCGTCAGTCCTATCATCCAACTGAGGAAGAATTTGACGATATCGTTACAGCTTATGGTTCTGAAGCCTTTAAGCTGACCGGCATTGCCAATACTTCGGATTTTGTCCTCTATCGATCGGTAGGCTGTGATGACTGTTCCGGAAGTGGATACAAGGGCCGGATTGGAATTTTCGAACTCTTGGACGGAACCAAGGAGATCAAGCGATTGATTAAAAAACAGGCATCTGCTGAAGATATTTTTACGCTTGCTGCCAGTCAAGGGATGACCACTTTGAAACAAGATGCAATACTAAAAGTTTTTCAAGGGCGTGCCGATATGAAAGAGGTTAACAGGGTCTGTATCGGATGACCCTCTTTAATCAATATTCAATTATCTTCCAGCGATAGACTTTCAGAAAAGGCTTTTGGATGCGTTATCGGTCGGGGATGCACGAAAAAGTATTATCCCCTCCTGCTGCCTTTTCAAAATCATTTTCTAAAAGTCTATATTGCAGTCGCAGGATCCAGGCAATTTATAAGGTGAAAAAATGAGTAAAAAAGCGCTGGTAGTGGATAACGATTTCTTTTTTGTTGAATTTTTGACGGAGATTCTCCAGAAACGCGGGTATGAAGTATTTAAGGCTTATGATGGAAAGGAAGGCATCACCAGACTTAACGAAAAACCTGTTGTAGACGTTTTATTTGTAGATTTGGTCATGCCCAAGATCGACGGCAGGCAGATGATTCAATAAGCGGATTTTTATATCGCAAAAGGCCCTATCGGTACCATGGCCGATCATATCAACCAGTTTATGGACAGGCTGGAAAAACAGTCATTTCCGTTTTCCAATAATGAGGAAATCCTTGAACCGGTTAAACTGTACCCCCGGCTATCCACATCCGAACTGATTGATGCCATGGATTTTCAGGAAGCGATTTTTAAATGCATCGGAGTGGGAATATTTATTATAGACAAAGATGCCGTAATCATAAGAGCCAACGAACAGGGTCTGGAGATTATTCAAAAACCAATAGGGGATGTTCTGAATTGCCATATCACAACGATTTTGCCTCCCTCAGAGAAATTCAAACTTGTCGATGAGTTAAAAAAAATTGTTCGTCATCGTGAGTTGAACCAGACCGTTTTTTCAGCATCAATTGATTCCAAAAAGATTCGCAATACCGTATCGCTTCTAGAAGTGAATAATGAGAATGTCGGTTGGATCATTGTCATGGAGGAAGTGAACCAGTCGGGATAACAAGCATATAAAACCTTCAGCCAATTCATTAGAATTCGGCCTGTACAGGATAATCTACCGATTTGAATAACAATGGAGTGAGTGCGTGAGTGAAAGATTTTCCCCACACACTCAACATCCCCCGATTTGATCTTACTCACTGTTCCCTCACACTCACTTTCGCAGCGCCGCATGCGCCGCTGCCAAGCGTGCAATGGGAACCCGGAACGGAGAGCAGGACACATAAGTCAATCCCAGTTCATGGCATAAGTGAATGGACTGGGGGTCCCCGCCATGTTCACCGCAAATTCCGCATTCCAGATCGGGTTTAACGGACCGGCCCTTGATCAGGGCGGTTTTCATCAGCTCTCCCACGCCTTCCCGATCAATGGTGGTAAAGGGATTGTGCGGCAGAATGCCTGCTTCCAGATAGTGGACCAGAAAACTGGCTTCTGCGTCATCCCGTGAAATCCCAAAAGTCGTTTGCGTCAGGTCATTGGTTCCAAAGGAAAAGAATTCGGCGTATTCGGCGATCTTTTCGGCTGTCAGCGCTGCACGGGGAATCTCGATCATGGTTCCGAATTTATAATCGATATCCATGCCCCAGTCATCCATGACCTTTCGGGCTTCCGCCTCAAGGATCTCACGCTGGCACTTCAGCTCGTTCACATGGCAGGTGAGCGGGATCATGATTTTCGGATGAACATGAATGCCTTCCTTGGTGGCCATGCAGGCGGCCTCAAAAACCGCCTTGACCTGCATGATGGTAATCTCCGGAATGTGGATCCCCAGACGAACCCCGCGCATTCCCAGCATGGGGTTGGATTCCCTCAGATTCTCCAGTCGTTTTAGAACATTCTCCTTGGCGCGTATCTGATTGAGCAGCTCATCGAGTTCCGTAAGATTGGCGGCCTGTTTGATTCGAAGCTTTAAATCCGCCAGATCCCGAATCAGATCAACATGGTTGGGCAAAAATTCATGCAGCGGTGGATCCAGCAGTCGAATGATGACCGGAAGCCCGTCCATGATCTTGAAGATGCCATAAAAATCTTCCCGCTGAAACGGCAGAATCATGTCGAGAGCTTCGCGCCTTTCGATGGGTAGATCGGTCATGATCATTTTCTGAACAAAGGGAAGCCGTTCGGTTTCAAAGAACATATGCTCGGAGCGGCAGAGACCGATGCCTTCGGCCCCGTATTCCCTGGCCCGGGCGGCATCCCGCGGGTAGTCGGCATTGGCCCAGACGCCAAGGCGCCGGTATTTATCCGCCCATGATAGCAGCTTGATGAGCCAGGGGTCGTTGATGTCGGGGATGGTGGTATTGAGTTTCCCGAGGTAAACCTCTCCGACGGTGCCGTCAATCGAGATCCAGTCACCTTCCCGAATGATCTTGTCCTTCATCATGATGCGGCGTTTGATCATGTCAATTCTCAGATCAGTTAAGCCGACCACGGCAGGCTTTCCAAACTGCCGGGCGACTAGCGCTGCA
>JAPLJE010000742.1 GCA_026388755.1 Deltaproteobacteria bacterium
CTATTGCCCTCAGCTCGGATGATGCCGTTGCGCTGGGGCTCACAGACGGCCGGCCGGTCAGGGTCGTCACGGAGGCCGGCAGTGCGTTCGGAGAACTCCAGGTCAGCACCCAGGTGCGTTCAGGAACCGTTCTGATTCCGCACGGATTCGGCCTGATTTATGACGAAGCGGTTTACGGCATCAACGTCAACCATCTGACAAAAAATACGCACCGGGATCCGCTGGGAACTCCCATCCACCGGTTTGTGCCTTGCCGGGTTGAGAATATGTCATCCCGATAACCAGTTCCACACCCAACGAAGGAAAGACGACCACCGCGGAAAACCTATCAGTGGCCATGACCCAGATGGGGAAACGGAAACAAAATGCTTGCAAATATTTTTTTTTAGATATAATTTACCAAGTTATGTTAATCATGGGTTGTCATCAGTGAACATCCTCATCACCTGTAACGCAAATATCGTTCGCAGCTTCATGGCCGAACGCGTCCTTAAGAGCCTGCTGAAGAGACATGGCATTCGAGATGTGGAGGTTTCTTCGGCCGGCCTCCTGGATATGAAGGGAGCGTCCGCTGATACGATCGCACGACAGATACTGCAGGAAAACGGCATCGACGATGAAGGCCACCATTCGCAGCTCGTGAATGAAGAGAAAATCAGAGAGGCGGACCTGATCGTTACAATGGAAAAAAAACAACTGCAGCAAATTGAATATCTGTATCCCGATGCCATACCCAAATTACGCGTATTGAAATCCTATCTGCCGGATATGGGTTCCGTGGGAACCGAAGAAGACGTTCAGGATCCCTATCGTCGCTCCATTTTTCATTACCGGTTGTGCTTTGCAGAAATTTCGATAGCTATGGGGGAAATGATCAAATGTATTTAGAGTACTGGGGTCTAAAGAAATACCCGTTCGAAAACGTGCCCGATCCGGAGTTTATGTTCTATTCGCACGAACATGAAGAGGCCCTGGCGAGACTTGTCTATGCCGCAAAACGGAACAAAGGGGCTGTTTTATTAACCGGAGATATCGGAAGCGGCAAAACGACGTTAAGCCGGGTCTTCATTCAGCAATTGGCCGACTCCGAATTCGACATCGGCCTGATTAACAACCCATGTCTGGAACCACTTGATTTTCTGAAGGAAACTCTCTACCAGCTTGGCCTCAATCCCCGTTCTCAATCCAAGTCAGATTTTCTGCAAATGTTAAATAATCGCATGATCAAAAACTGGAAAAACAATCGGACAACTCTTCTTATCATCGATGAAGCCCAGTTGATATACAAGGAAACATTTGAAGAGATACGACTGCTCTTGAACTTTCAGGTAAACGATCGCTATCTTTTGACCCTGATCCTCATGGGGCAGCCAGAATTGCGGGATATCATCAGAGGATATAAGCAACTCGATCAGCGAATCGCCATCCGCTACAATTTGAACTCTCTCAGTAGAGAATCTGCAGATAAATGCATCGCCTTCCGACTGGAAAAAGCCGGACAGACAAAAAGCATATTTTCCGCTGCCGCCTTGGAAGAATGTTATAACTATTCCAGAGGGATTCCCCGGAAAATCAATAACGTCTGCGATTTGGCCCTGCTCGTCGGATGCGGCATGATGGTCGAGACGATAGATGCTGATATTATCAAGAGGGTGATCAGAGATTCATTATAATCGTTCTATCCAGCCCGATCTGCCGTAGCCTTTTTTGATTTCGATGGTCTGTCAAGCATCTTTCTTAGGAATATCCTCAGCAAAGACAATCCCGAACAATCCGCTCATGAACTTGAATCGCCGCCGCGCGAGACTTGGCCACCTGGCAGAAGTATTCGATGGGCGTATCCATTTCGCCCGTCTCCAGCCAGGAATGGGCCGGACACCACAGACACAGGTTGATGATGGGGCAGCGGCGGCAGCGTTCTAAATATTCCCTGCGCCGGGAACGCATATCCCGAACCTTCGGCACGAGCTTTTCCCAGGCATCGCGGAGCGTCCCGAAACGCAGATCGTACATCGTCTCCGGCGCCCACAGGGAAGAGCACAGGCGGAATTTGCCATCATAACTGACATTGAAACTCCCTTCTCCTGCTCCGCAATGAAAGAGATGATCGCAGCCGATGTGGGTGAACTCCGCATGGATCAGCTCGTCGCAGCCTTGCCGCAAGGCGGAAAAGCGCGCCTCGTCCGCCCTTTCCAGCGCCACAATCTCCTCCGGCGTCAGGCGTTCGGCCCTGATCTCCGCGTTGCGCCCCTCATCCCGGTCAAACCGCAGATGCAACTGGGGATCAAAGCGGAAATAATCCTTCGTATGGGCGCGGCAGAAAGCGGCAATCGCCGTCAGTTCGTGAAAATTGGACCGGATGGCCATGGCCTTCAGGCGAATCTTGATGCCGCTTTCCATGAGCCGGTTCAGTCCATTGGTGAAGGCGGAAAATGATCCGGGACGGCGGGTGACGCGCTCGTATGTCTCCCGCGATGCGCCATAAACGGTGATCTCGATATCCCGGGGCGGGTATTTCCTGAACAATTCAATATGCTCGTCCCGCAGCAGTACCGCATTGGTGAATACTGAAACGAGAAGTCCCTTACGCTTGAGGCTCAGGTAAATCTCCGGGAAATCCTCACGCAGGAGGGGTTCCCCGCCGGAAATGAGAACCCATATCGCCCCCAACGCCGCCGCCTGATCGGCGATGGCACTGATTTCCGGAAGCGTCAGTTCCCTGGACCGTGCCTCTTGATCGCCGGCAGGCAGATTGATGTAGCAATGGCGGCAATGGTGGTTGCAGCGGGCCGTGATCTCAAGGTCAAAGGACAGGACGGCGCGGCGCTCTTCGAGCTTCGCCCAGAGGGGAAATTTCTGAATCTCCAGCGTGTTTTTCTGATTCATTCAATCCATCTTCTGGTCCACCTTCCTGCAAAAGGCTTCACAATGCCCCACACAGTCCACACCACTGGCATCAACCATCCATGCAGCGATAGAAATGCGATGACAACGCGCTCGATTCCCGTACCGAGCCACACTTGCCTGCCGCGATGTTCCACCCGGATAACACGGCCAAGGATGCTTGACCTTGACACGCACCCATCGGGTTCACGCGCGTTATCGCCTTTGATGAGATACCTTTCGCGCGATATGTGAACGATACGATGCACAATCAGTTTGCCGCAGTTTGAATTCACGAACGCGACCACATCTCCGCAGCGAAGCCGCCTCGACGCAATGGTAATCATATCGCCATCACGGATGAAGGGAGTCATGCTGAAACCGGGTGCGCAAAAACGAAACGGCATATCTTTGTCCAGAACGGCCGCCATCAACTCGGCAACAGCGGTGCCGGGCATCGACGGCAATATTTGATTCGCCTTCACATAATGGCTGGTCATTCTTGCTTTTCCAATCGTTTCAGCATCACAAAATGGCTGCGGTCGGCCGGCGTGCCCTCAGATACCAACTTCGGTTCGAGTTCCTGGATGGTATGCATCTTGAAGCCGATGCTACTGAACAACCACCATCCTCCGTTGTACCAGCTCCGTCATCAGCCCCAGCACGTCCTTTTCGATTTTTCCGGGAGGTGCGCTGAATTCCATCGCCAGTTCCGCCGCCAGGGTGCGCAGCGACTTCTTGCCGTCCAGCCTCGACCAGATGGCCTTGCCCGTTTCGTTCATCGTGTAGAGTTCATCATCCATGTCGCCGATCCCCGCAACTAGGGGTACGATGATCAGCTCGTCCTCGATCACCCGGGCCACGACGTCCTCGGATGGTACACATTTCGCATCAAGCATAAGTTCCATTATTTATTTGTCCTTTTCTTTAGGCTTTCATCTTTTTGAATTGTTTCCGGTAAACCCTTTAACCCGTTCCCGCCAATCCTCTACCTCCCAGGCTTTTTCCTGATCCATGATCAGCCCCAGATACCGCGCCTGGGCGTGGGCCACACCGCACAGATATTCCACCGGCGTATCAAGCGTGCCGTGTTCCATCCAGGATTTGGCAGGGCACTGTTCGCAGAGTCCCTTGAGGAAGCACCGGGCGCAGCGGTTCAGATACTCGGGGTTTGTCGCCCGCAGTTCCCTGAGCCTCGGGAAATACTCGGTAAGGGCAAATCGTAACGAACTTCGGTTCCGCAGATCATACACCGTCCCGGGATCACGCAGGCTCATACACATCTGCGCCTTTCCATATGCGTCGATGCAGGTCCCGTGTCCGGCCCCGCAGGAAAAAAGTTTATCTCCCGGCGGCCCCATGAATTTTCCGCAGAATTGCTTCATATCTCTTAGATAAAGGGGGTTACGGGCCAGCATGCCTACGGTCTCCTCAGGCGTTGCCCTTAGCTTCGAAATGCGGTCATTCTTCGCGGGATCGTCCCGGCGGCAACGGAAGTCGAAATTCATGGAGTAACCCGGCTTTTCATCCATCCGGGGGATCGTCTGCGCCCATGTCTCGAATTCTGCTATGTCGTCTTTCAGGAAGGGAAGCAACGCCGCCTTAACGATAAATGGGATCTGATGTTTCTCCAGGAGCGCAACGCCGCGACGGAACTCCGCAAAGGCTCCCTTCTTGCCCACCGCCCGGTCATAAGACTCAGGCCGCATTCCATAAACAGACACTTCCACGACGCGCCCCGGGGGAATCCTTGCCAGAAGGGCCGCCAAGCCCGGGGTGATGAGGCGGCCATTGGTGAACAGGATGACCTGCATCCCCAGACGGCGAGTGAATTCATACAACTCCGCTAAATCCTCCCGCAGTAGGGGTTCCCCGCCGGTGAAACGAACGGTAAGACAGCCCAGGCCGGCAGCCTCTGTCAGGATATCCTTGATGAAATCCGTGCCCATCTCCCGATCGCGGGCGGCCACATCGTTTTCCGGAAGATTGATGCAGCAGTGGATGCAGTTATTGTTGCACCGCTCCGTCAGCTCCATGTCGAGCTGGCCCAGCAGCGGCTGCTTGCCATGCCAGATCTTGAATTCATGGGACTTGAGCTTTTTTGTGTAGGTCATTTA
>JAPLJE010000094.1 GCA_026388755.1 Deltaproteobacteria bacterium
CACGGGGATGTTTGTGGGAAAGGCCAATCTTATTACAAAGGTTGCGTTTCCGCTCGAGCTGGTTCCGACCGCGGGAATACTTGTCACTTTTATTTTGAATGGTCTTGGGTTTTTATTCCTTCTGATTTACCTGGCTTTTGAGGGCTATTTTCACGCAACCTGGTTTTTTCTACCAATCATCACCGGGTTTTTTATGATATTCACTTTGGGAGTTGTCGTGCTTGTTGCAAGCTTAAGCGTTTTTGTCAGAGATATTCAGCAAGTCATGGCCAGCGTCCTTTCCTTATGGATGTACTTGACGCCGATTCTTTATCCGATGCAGATGGTTCCGGAGCCCTTACAGTATTTCATCAAAATCAATCCGGTCATTCCCTTTATTGAGCTCTATCATCAGTGTTTGCTGCAGCATGTATTCTCATATTCATTGATGGGGCAGGCCATTGGGTTTGCGATGCTTTCCTTTTTATCCGGGGTGTGGTTTTACAACAAATCCAGAAATGCATTCGCGGACGTGTTATGAATGTTATCTGTGCCGAAGGCCTGTCAAAATACTACCGGGTTTATATCAAACCAATTGACCGGTTGAAAGAAGCTTTAATAAGACGTCCCTGTCACAGCCTGGTAACTTCCCTGAAGGATGTCTCTTTTTGCTTGAAGCGCGGTGAAACACTGGGGATCATCGGCGAAAACGGCGCCGGAAAGTCAACCCTGCTTAAAATTCTTGCCGGAACCACACAGCCAAGTTCCGGCAGTTTGATGTGCGAGGGACGAATTGCCGCCCTGCTGGAACTGGGCTCCGGATTTCATCCCGAGTTTTCGGGGCGGACCAATATCCATTTGAATGCGGCACTTCTGGGGCTCACGGAAAAGGAGATTCGGGAAAGGGAGAGCTCCATTATCGCATTTTCTGAGCTGGAAGCGGTTATTGATCGCCCGGTAAAAACGTATTCGTCCGGTATGTATGTCCGGCTGGCATTTTCAATTGCCACCAGCGTGGATCCGGATGTGCTGATTGTGGACGAAGCGCTAAGCGTCGGGGATCAGCGCTTTGCTCAGAAATGCGTGGATAGAATGGTGGGCTTTCGAAAGGCGGGAAAAACCATTATCGTCTGCAGTCATAGTATGTTTATGATTAATGAACTGTGTGAAAAAACCCTGTGGCTGAGTCATGGGCAAATAAGTGGTAGTGGGAAAACCTCCACGGTTGTCTCTGAATATCTGGCGTATCTGGAGGAGCGAGAAGCCCCAAAAACGATTCAACAGCCTGCGGCTGGGGGGCATATTCCCGAAGTACTCATAGATGATGTCCAATTCCTTGACTCTGATTCTCATGAAATGACCTATGCCCAAATGTCCCAGCCACTGACGATTTCCGTGAGCACCCGGTGTACGACTGCGGATTTTGTCGGCCACCTGGCCCTGGGCATTGAAAAAGTGGATGGACAAATGTTGTTTGTCACCACCACCAAGAGCCAGGGGTTGCCGCCCATTCGATTTTCCGGTGAAAAGCGATATGATCTGTATATTCCGTCATTCCCCCTTTTGAAAGGGTCCTGTCGGGCCAAAGCCGGGATAGCCGATGAAAATATCCTAAGGGTGATCGATGAACGTTACAGTGATTCACTTTTGATAGAGAGCGAGCACCCGGAATTCGGAATGATATGGATTGATCACGAATGGAAATGTTAATTCTGATTGTCTGTTACAACGGCGCCAAAACCATTTTAAATACGGTTTACAGTTGTCTGATCACCGCAAAGCCTGTTTCCGTACTGGCTGTGGACAACGGTTCAACAGATCCCACATTGACGCTGTTAAAGTCCGTTCAGGACAATCGGTTTGAAGTTGTTTCCATGGGTTATAATTCAGGGTTGGGAACTGCCTTCAATGTCGGGATCAATGCGGCCCACGACAGGGGAGCCAAATGGCTGTATATTCTGGATCAGGACAGTGTGCTTGCGGCAGGATGCCTGGAGAAACTTTTCCGGACAGCTCAGGATTTATTGAAACATATCCCGTCTGTTTCCGCAATTTCGCCCACGGTTCGCTGCAGGGATTTCCCGGAGATCATCCACTATCCACTGAAATGGAATGGAAAACAATTACTGCCTGAAATTCATGAAACCAGAGGCTTAATCAGCGAAGCCGTTCAGGTGGATTCACCCATCAGTTCTGGCACATTATATCGGGTAGACGCGCTTAAGACAATCGGCGGATTTAACGAATCCTATTTCATCGATTTTGTAGATCATGAATGCCATCTTCGCTTGAGAAAGGCTGGATTTACCCTGTGGTGGGAAAAAAACGCAGAGATATTTC
>JAPLJE010000102.1 GCA_026388755.1 Deltaproteobacteria bacterium
GATGAGAACAAAAGATAAAATCATTTTGAAAAATGTTTTGGGGATTCTTCTTTTGGCCGTCATGGTTTTAACTGCATCATGCCAAAAAACGGAGAAGTCTATCGGCCTGAAGGAAAAGGTAACCATCGGGGTTGGATCTGGAGGTTTATTTTTGCCTTTCATTATTGCCCGGGAGAATGGTTTTTTCCAGGAAGAAGGTCTTGATGCAACGATTCGGATTTACCCTTCGGGCAAAAAGGCGATGGAAGCCATGTTTGCGGGAGAGGTGGACATCGCAACCGTTGCAGACACGCCAATCGTAATGACCAGCTTTATGCGCGACGATTTCTCCGTCTTTGCCACATTTGCCCACAGTTATGACGACTGTAAGGTGATCGGCAGAAAAGACAGGGGGGTCAGCAAGCCTGAAGACCTGAAAGGCAAGAAAATTGGAATCGCATCCGGGACGGCAGCCCTTTTCTTTGCGCATATCTATCTTGCCGAACACGGGGTTGACCCCTCTGCGGTAAAAATGGTTGATTTTGCGCCAGCAGATGTGCTCGGTGTATTGGAAGAGGGCAAGGTTGACGCCATCGTGATATATGAGCCCTATGCATCTATGGCGATGAAGGCATTACCCGGCACGGCCGTAAGAATGCCGGTAAGCGATCTTTACAAACAGACATTTACCCTTGCGGTCATGAAAAGTTACACAAAGGAACATTCCGGGTTACTGAAAAAGTTTCTGAAAGCTGTTGACAGGGCGATCACATTCGTAAGCCAAAACAGGAATGAATCCATTGCCGTCATGACCAAAAACTTGACGCTGCAAGAAAAATCTCTTGTTTCGTTCCAAGACGATCTTGTGTTCGAGCTTTCTCTGGGACATTCACTGCTCACCATGCTCGAAGACCAGGCCCGATGGGCAATGAAAAATGGTTACTCAAACAAGACAAAAATACCCAATTATCTTGATTATTTATATCTGGATGCGATGAAGGCGGTCAAGCCCAAATCCGTTACCATTATCAAAATAGGCAGCAACCCATGAAAATCAAAACGAAGCTGCAATTGATCATCATCGTAAACCTTCTGCTCCTTGCCGGCATTGTATCCATGAACCTGCTGTGGCAAAAACAGGCCGCATGGTTATCCGAGCGGCAGTCTTTGATCACGGAGTTGAATCTGGCCCTCTTCAGACGGGTCCAATTAAGAGAAGAGTATTTTCTCTACGGATCAGGCCGCTCGGAAGAACAGTTCCTGCTTATCTGCAAAGAGATTGACGGACGTCTGGAAAGCATATGGAGGACCTTCACCGATCCGGAAGATCGGATTTCTTTAAACAACATGACCGGCGCTCATAAGAAAATTGTCGATTTATTTAATCTTATGGTCAGGATAGACAAAGCCGACACAGTCCATACAGCGGTAACGCAATCGTTACGGGAAAGGATCATCATTCAGATGCTGGTGAATGCTAACGACATGTATTGCGAAGGGTTGAACCTGCTGAAAGGGGTCAAGGCAAAGACAGTCCATCAGAGCGATCTTTTCTGCCTGTACAGCAATATCACCTTTGGATTGCTGACCTTATTCATCGGATCCTTTGCTTTGATTGTTATCCGCAGAGTTACATATCCCCTGACAATGCTTCATAAAGGGACGGAGATTATCGCAGAGGGGAATCTGGATTACAAAACCAATATCAGAACCCCTGACGAGATCGGCCAGTTATCCACTGCCTTTGACGCCATGACTGAAAATCTGAAAAAGATCACCGTTTCACGGGATGATCTCAACAAAGAGGTTGAAATGCGCAAACTGGCAGAGAAAGAACGACTTGGTTTTCAGCAACAGCTCCAGCAACTCCAAAAAGTTGAAAGCCTGAACCGTATGGCAGGCGCTATCGCCCACCATTTTAACAACCTGCTCGGAGCAGTGATGGGAAACCTGGAACTGGCCGGTATGAAATTACCCCCAGGATCCGCTGCGACTGAAACCCTGACCGAGGCTATGAAGGCTTCCCAAAGAGCGGCTGAAGTGAGCAGGCTGATGTTGACCTACCTTGGACAAACGCCTGGCAAACATGAACTGCTGGATCTATCCGAGAACTGCCGCTTGGACTTATCTATGCTTCGGGCCCTTATTCCGAACAAAGTGATAGTGGAGTCCGAGTTCCTCTCACCTGGGCCAACTATCCGAGCGAACGCGAACCAGATGCAACAGGTTCTTTCCAACCTGGTTACTAATGCCTGGGAGTCCATTTCCGACAATCGGGGTACTATTAGATTGACTGTCAAAACAGTTTCGCCTGCGGAAATCCCCGTATTGCATCGCTTCCCTATCGGCTGGCAGCCGCTTAACACACCATACGCCTGTCTGGAAGTAACGGATACCGGCAGCGGAATTCAGGATAGAGATGTCGAGAAGATCTTCGATCCGTTTTTCACCACAAAGTTCACCGGCCGGGGCTTGGGGTTGCCAGTTGTACAGGGGATTGTTGGAGCACACGGCGGGGGAGTTACGGTGGAAAGCGAACCGGGCCGGGGGAGCGTCTTCCGCGTCTTTTTCCCGTTATCTGCTGAAGAAGTCCATCGTCAGCCTGACAAATCGATCCAGTCTCCGGAAATACAAGGGGGCGGCACAGTGCTTTTGATTGAAGATGAGGAGCAAGTGCGCAGAATGGCCAAGAAGATGCTCGCTCACCTGGGATATACGGTACTTGAAGCAAAAGATGGTGCTGAAGCTGTGGAGATATTTCAACAACACCAGGATAAAATCCACATTGTTCTTTCCGATTTGACCATGCCACGGATGAACGGATGGGAAACACTAACTGCCCTGCGTAACCTGTCGCCGGATATCCCGGTGATCCTGTCCAGCGGCTATGATGAAGCTCAGGTTATGGCCGGCGAACATACAGAACAGCCCAATGCTTTCCTGGGAAAGCCATATCTGCTTAAGGAACTTAAGGATACCATCTGCCATACTCTGGCGGACAAGAAAAAATAGGTTCTCTTTCTGTAAATATACGTCAACGAAATTCTGGTGAAAGATACTTTCGAAAGGTGCAATTAATCTTAACTCCAACTGAATATGATTTGTGTTTTTTAGTGGTGTTCCTCCAGTAAAAGTATAATATTATAAACGTCATCCCCTTACCTTCCCAATGGACAGAAGGGAGGTTTTTCGCTTCAAATATCTTCCATTAACCGATTATATGGGTCAGCACCCAGGAAGTTTGGATTTTATGAAACGAAAATCTGCTCTGTTATTGATCATACTTCTCCTGGCTACACCTGTGGTTGCCGAGGAGCAGCAACCCAAAGACACGCTTGTTATTGCGAACAGCTCTGATTTTGAACCGTTCACATTCTTGAACGCAGAAGGCGAGCCTGCGGGCATGTTTGTGGATATTTGGCGATTATGGGCTCAAAAAACCGGCAAACAGATTGAATTTCTCTCATCAGACTGGAATACTTCCTTTGAAAACTTGAAAAATCAGAAAGCCGATATTCACTCGGGATTCTTGTATACACCGGAACATTTTGAGTGGATGAGCAGTTCTCAGCCTATTTATGAATCCGGGGTCAGCCTGTTCTACCTGTTGAAACAGGGATATTCCGACATCATGGAACTTTCAGGGCAAACCATTGCCGCACTCCGCGGATCACAATTGGAACAGTTTTTGATAAAAAACTATCCGGACATCCGGGTTTTAGCCTGCGATACCAGAGAAGAACTTATCAAGGTTTCCCGAGAAGGAAAAACAAAGGGATTTATCGCCATTTCTCAAGTAGGACAATCTGTTATTGACCGCATGGGGTTAACCGGTGAGTTTGAAATGAATGATAAGCATCTGTACAGTGAAAAATTTTGTACAGGTGTTCTTAAGAAAAATACGGAACTCCTTGCCCTTGTCGATAAGGGTTTTAACGACATATCCTATCAAGAACTGTCTGAAATTGAATCCCGATGGATACAGAATCCGACGCAACGATACTATTACAAACTCGCAAACATTATCCGGCTGACTCCTGAAGAAGACGCCTGGCTGAAAAACCACAAAACCATCCGCGTCGGGATGTCCCCCGTCATTCCTCCGTTGAAATTCTCTGATAAGGGCGTCATCAAAGGCATCGAACCTGACTATCTGAACCTTTTGTCCGAATTGACGGGCATACAATTTGAATACGTTATCTGTGATTTCCCAGTGATGGATGCAAAGGTAAAAGCCGGCGAGATAGATATTCAAACAGGTCATCGTTGTCCGGGCGGATACCCCGTTTATGAGTGGAATCGGTGCACTGAAAGGAAAAAAAGTCGCCACTGTAAAAGGAGTGAAACTCTACGACAAACTACTCAGCCCCTATCCCGATATTGAAGCGGTTCCTTTTGACACCATGGATGAGACATTCAAGGCGGTGTCTGAATCCAAAGCCGACGCCTTGATTTCAAGGACATATATCGCCGGCTATGTTATGCAGAACTATCCGACTCTCAAAATAGCCGGTATTGTCGATCTCCCCCCTGATCCCTATCTTTATGCCGTTCGTAAGGATTACCCCGAACTGATCGATATTCTGAACAAAGCCATCGCATCCATTACCCCAGACAGGAAAGATGCAATTGTCCAGAAATGGTTCAATGTTCGGATTGAATACCGTCCGAACTGGTTTGAGATACTGAAATGGGCGTTTGTAATCGGAGGTGCTTTCACTCTTCTGCTGGGTCTTTCTCTTTTATGGAACAGACGGTTGGCAAGAGAAATTGATAAACGCAAGCGGGCAGAGAAGGAGCAGCGAAAGATCACCGAACGTCTGTCTCTTGCGTGTCGTGCAGGCGGTATAGGCATTTGGGAATTTGATACCATCAATAACAATCTGATCTGGGATGACCAGATGTTTAGTCTTTACGGCATCACGCCTGATAAGTTCAGCGGCACTTATGAAGCCTGGGTTGCAGGAGTTCATCCTGGTGACCTGCAGAAAAGTGAGGAGGAACTTCAGATGGCAATACGGGGAGAAAAAGACTTCGACACCGAGTTTCGGGTTGTCTGGCCCGACGGTACAATCCATAGCATCTGTGCTCTTGCCAGTGTGCAGAGAGATTCCTTAGGCCATGCCATTAACTTAATCGGTNNGGAATCCGTCGGGCGTCTTGCCGGTGGTGTGGCGCATGATTTCAACAACATGCTGGGGATTATCCTCGGCTATGTGGAGATGACCCTGGACCAGGTAGAACCGACCGAACCGCTCCATGCCAACCTGGAGGAGATCCGCAAGGCTGCTAATCGCTCCGCCGATCTTACCCGGCAGTTGCTGACCTTTGCCTGTAAGCAGACTGTCGCTCCCAAGGTGCTCGATTTGAACGAAACCTTGGAAGGGATGTTAAAGATGCTACGGCGGCTCATCGGTGAGGATATCGATCTGGTCTGGTTGCCGGGTAAGAACCTGTGGCCGATCAAGTTGGACCCTTCCCAGATCGACCAGATATTGGTTAACCTGTGTGTCAATGCTCGGGATGCTTTAAGAGATGTCGGTAAAGTCACTATCGAGACGGGGACTATCTCTTTTGACGAAAGCTATTGTGCCTACCATCTGGGGTTTGTCCCCGGCGATTATGTCATGTTGGCTTTAAGTGACAACGGCTGCGGTATGGACAAAGAAATACTGGACAACATTTTCGAACCTTTTTTTACTACAAAGGGTGTAGGCAAAGGCAGCGGACTTGGGCTGGCTACCGTTTATGGCATTGTCAAACAGAACGGAGGCTTTATTAGGAACGACATTTAAGATATACCTGTCCCGGCATATGGAAGCGTATGTACAGGAACAAATAGCGGTTTCAGCGGAGGGGGGTGCCACCGGCCACAAAACCATCTTGTTGGTGGAGGATGAAAAAGCAATCCTGACAATGACATCGATGATGCTCGAACGGCTGGGTTACACCGTATTAACGGCTTCCAAACCAAATGAGGCCATCCGCATCTGCGAATTGTATTCCAGCCGGATTGATTTGCTCATGACTGACGTTGTCATGCCGGAGATGAATGGTCGAGATTTAGCTGAAAAGCTGTTATATTTATACCCGAATCTAAAATGCCTGTACATGTCCGGTTATACTGCCAACGCGATTGCCCACCATGGCGTATTGGATAAGGGGGTGTATTTTATTCCTAAGCCGTTCTCAAAGCAGGACCTGGCAACCAAGTTGCGAGAGGTGCTGGATGAGGTAAAGGGCGCCACACAGAGATAATTATCCGAAACTGGAGTATTGAGGGGTAGGTTTTCTTAAGGATACCAAAATATACGTCAACGAATTTCTGATGAAAGATACTTTCGAAAGATGCAAGTATTCTAAACAGTACCCATTCGAAACAGTGAGGAGCCGTTTTTTGGACACCTCCTCTGGACTGATCCAATTAACCTAAAATGGTGTCCAAAGAAACTGTAGACCAAAGCAACGTTCTTATTGATTTGGCCTAAAATCACAAATCGAGGTTAATTATGAAAATCTATTCCCCAATCCTTGTCTTTGCTATTTTAGTTTTGTCCTTAAGCGTTTTCGCTCAACAAAGCCCAAAACCAAATTCCACTTGCGACAACGCCTGCATTGAAAAAATCCAAACCATCATTGATAATTATCGCAATAAACATAATGTCCCAGGATTACAAGTTACCTTAAGTTTTGCCGACCAACTGATGCAAGTCTTTAGCAGCGGGTCAAAAACAATTGATGGGAAAAACCCGATCGACGCTAATTCCCTCTTTGAAATTGGCAGCACCACAAAATCATTTTCTGCAGCGATTGTTTTACAGCTCGTCAAAGAAGGAA
>JAPLJE010000619.1 GCA_026388755.1 Deltaproteobacteria bacterium
AAGCCCATTTCAATATTCTCCATCAGATTTTTCGGAACAAAAACTTAAAGAGGAAATGATGGAATATCTGGGCATCCCTTATCGAAGCGGCGGAACCACTATAAAGGGAATGGATTGCTCGGGATTTGCCAGAACTATTTATTCCAACCTGTTCGGGATTGAGCTGCCGCACAATTCCGCCGCCCAGTTCAGCTTTCCCAAGCTTCAAAGAATTGACGAAGACGAACTTCAAACCGGGGATCTCGTGTTTTTTTCTCGAAAAAAACGCATCAACCATGTTGGGGTTTATATTGGGGATGGGAATTTCATTCACGCCACAAACGGCAACGGCATCATGGTATCCAGCTTGGACGACCAGCACTGGAAAACCCGGATTGTCGGTACCAAAAGGCTGATGTCATTTGATAAAACCGGTATGGATACCCTGCAGCTGCAGGGAGGATTTGACATCCCGCTCAATACCGGCAGCCATATCAAGTCTTATGCCCGTGACGAATTCCGTCCTTCATACGATTATAGCAACTCTGGCCGAACCTATGCATTTCGTGAACTGAACGATGAAGTCTATGATTTTGATAACGGCCATCTTTATGCTTATGAAGTTGAATTCAGTCACAAACTTTGGGAAGACACCTGCAACGTCAGCATGAGCGCCATTCGGGAAAAACTGGATAAGGCCAGCGCTTGGAATGTTTATGACCGTGAACTGGATGCTGACTGGCCTTTACATAATCAGTCTTTGAACGATTCATCTTCTACCGTCCGCCATGGCTTTAAGCTGGCAAGCGAAATCTCCCCTTTTGAAGGGCTCAGCATTACGCCGTCCTTTGTTTATCTAAATTACGATCAGCAGTCTCAATCCAAGGAAATATTGGAAGTTCCAAAACGCATCTTTGGATTGAATACTCAGATCACACCGATGGCCAGCCCTTGGTCCATTTCGATGGCCATGCATTACGCGGATCAGTTGGACATTGCGGATTCCCTCTTTAAATCCTCCGACTTGTTAAATACCATGGATATGTCCTTTAAACTGGGATATTATTTTTCAAAAAATCTCGAACTCTCTATCATGGGAAAATATGATATTAAGGCCATACCCGGCCGGACTGACCTCACGACATCCTATGATTCACCAATGAATAGCGATTTTCTGTTAAAATTAGACATGAAGTATTAGAAACAGGCCGAAGACTGAAGTCAGCCTTCAGCCCCTTACAACCTTTAGTCCTTCTAACGCCTGTCAATCGGCGTATAGCGGGTCTCACCAAGACCGGTGTAGATCTGCCGCGGGCGGCTTAGCCGCCAGTTGGGATCGTCCAGACTTTCCTTCCACTGGGCAATCCAGCCTGGAAGCCTGCCGATGGCAAACATCACGGTAAACATGTTGGTGGGAATTCCCATGGCTCGAAGCACGATTCCGCTGTAAAAATCGATGTTCGGGTACAAGTGATGTTCAATAAAATAATCATCGGTGATCGCAACATCCTCCAGTTGTTTTGCGATATCCAGCAGCGGATCGCTGATTTTTAATTTATCCAATACCTTGTCACACATTTTTTTCATGATTCTGGCACGCGGATCATACGTCTTATACACCCTGTGGCCGAATCCCATCAGCCGGAACGGATCCTTTTTGTCTTTCGCCCGCTCAATGGCTCGCTTGACATCCCCGCCACTCTTTAGAATGCTTTCCAGCATTTCGATCACCGCCTGATTGGCGCCCCCGTG
>JAPLJE010000324.1 GCA_026388755.1 Deltaproteobacteria bacterium
AAGCCATGGATTTTCCAACGGTCGATGGCCATGTCCCCAACCTGGACAATCTCACACCCCTGAACAAACCGCGGGTGGCCAATCTGATCACAACCGTCGAGCAGACCAAATTCCATCACATCAGCCATTTTCAGGAACTGATGGAAAAGCTGAAGGATAAGGCATCCGGCAAAACCATTCCGGTTCTGGGCATCACCGGAACCGGCGGGGCCGGAAAATCCTCGCTGACCGATGAACTGATTCTGCGCCTGCTGCATGATATGCCCGAGCTGCATGTCGCGATCATCAGTTGCGATCCTTCCAGAAGAAAAACCGGCGGCGCGCTTCTTGGCGATCGTATCCGGATGAATGCCATCGGAAGCCCGCGCGTTTACATGCGATCCCTGGCCACCCGCCAGTCCAACACGGAAATTCCCGACACCCTGGGTGAAACCATCCAGGCCCTGAAGACTGCCGGCTTTGATCTGATCATTGCCGAAACCGCCGGCATCGGCCAGGGCGACTCGCTGATCACCGATCTGGTGGACACGTCCCTGTATGTCATGACCAGCGAGTTTGGCGCAGCCTCCCAGCTTGAAAAAATCGATATGCTCGATTTCGCCGATATCGTGGTCGTGAATAAATATGAAAAACGCGGCGGAGAGGATGCTGTCCGGGATGTCAGAAAGCAGGTTCAGCGAAACCGATCGGCCTGGGACCAGTCTCCGGAAAGCATGCCGGTGTTTGGAACCATTGCCTCCAAATTCAATGATGACGGCGTCACAGCCCTCTACCATACCATTCTGGATACCCTGGCCGACAAGACTACGGTCCGGTTTAAAACCCGGCTCCCGAAGCCGGATACCCGGACCTCAACCTCAAAAACCATCATCATTCCACCGGAACGCACCCGCTATCTTGCTGAAATATCCGATACCGTCAGGAAATACCACCAGAAAACCGAAACCCAAGCCCAAGCCATCCGCACAGCCTGGCATCTGGAAGAGGCCATCAAATCCGTTGAACAAAACCTGTCCAGCGATATGTCAGCGCTTTTGTTTCAGCTTAAGGACGAGACCTCCCGCGCCAAAAAACAGGTGGAAGCTGAATCCAGGGCCATCTTGAAAGAATGGGATGACATCAAGGCCGCCTACACTCAGGATACGCTCACCTATGAGGTTCGGGGTTGCGACATCAAGGTTTCGCTTTACACCGAATCCCTGTCTCATAAAAAAATCCCCAAGATCTCCATTCCCCGTTTTAAAGATCCCGGCGAAATTTATCGTTGGATGCGCGAGGAAAACGTCCCCGGACGATTTCCCTATACCGGCGGCGTGTTTCCGTTAAAGCGGGTCGGCGAAGACCCCACGCGAATGTTTGCCGGAGAAGGAGACCCGGCCCGAACCAACCGGCGCTTCAAGCTGCCTTCAGGAAACTACGACGCCAAGCGCCTGTCCACGGCATTCGATTCCGCAACCCTGTACGGGTACGATCCGGAGACGCGACCGGATATTTATGGAAAAATCGGCACCTCCGGAGTCAGCATCTGCACCCTGGAAGACGTCAAGATCCTTTACGGCGGTTTTGATCTCTGCGCGCCCAGCACATCAGTTTCCATGACCATCAATGGCCCGGCGCCCATCATTCTAGCCATGTTCATGAACACAGCCATCGACCAGCAGGTGGACAAATTCGCGGAAAAAAACGGCCGGCAGCCATCCGAAGACGAATATGCTCAGATTCGCGCCGAGGCCCTTTCCACAGTCCGGGGAACGGTTCAGGCAGATATTTTGAAAGAAGACCAGGGACAGAACACCTGTATTTTTTCCATTGAATTTGCCCTGAAAATGATGGGCGATATTCAGGAATTCTTCATTCAGAACCGGGTCCGCAATTTCTACTCCGTGTCCATATCCGGATACCATATTGCCGAGGCCGGCGCCAATCCCCTCACCCAGCTGGCACTGACCCTATCCAACGGCTTTACCTACGTGGAGTATTACCTTTCCCGGAAAATGCCGATAGACAGCTTTGCGCCGAATCTGTCCTTTTTCTTTTCAAACGGCATGGATCCAGAGTTCACGGTTATCGGAAGGGTAGCGCGCCGGATCTGGTCCATTGCCATGAAGGAAAAATACAAATCATCCGAGCGGTCCCAGATGCTCAAATACCATATTCAGACATCCGGTCGGTCGCTTCACAGCCAGGATATTCAGTTCAATGATATCCGGACCACGCTTCAGGCACTGTGCGCCATTTACGATAACTGCAACAGCCTTCATACCAACGCATTTGATGAGGCCATCACAACGCCCAGCACCGAATCCGTGCGAAGGGCTCTGGCCATTCAGCTGATCATCAACCGGGAATGGGGGCTGGCCAAAAATGAAAACATGAATCAGGGCAGTTTTATCGTGGAAGAGCTCACCCGCCTGGTCGAGGAAGCCATACTGTTGGAGTTCGACAGGATCACCGAACGCGGCGGAGTTCTGGGCGCCATGGAAACCGGCTATCAGCGCAGCAAGATTCAGGAAGAATCCATTCACTACGAAATTCTGAAACACACCGGCGAATACCCCATTGTCGGTGTCAACACCTTCCGTGATCCCAACATTTCCAGCGATGAACTCAGCGACGGCGTTGAACTGGCCAGGGCATCCGAAGAAGAAAAAGAATCCCAGATCCGGCGTCTGGCGGAATTCAAGGACAAGCACCAACACGAAGCTCCGGCAGCACTAAAGCGCCTTCAGCAGGTGGCGTTTTCCGGAGAGAACCTCTTTGCCGAGCTGATGCATTCCGTTCGCGTATGCTCGCTGGGGCAGATCACCCAAGCCCTGTATGATGTGGGCGGGAAGTATCGGAGAAATATGTAAAAATAAAGGCTGAACACTGAAGACTAAAGGCTTTTGATGATTTTAATTAATCTTTTAACCTTCTGTCTTCAAGCCTTCAGCCTATCTACCTGTTTTTCTCAACAAAGGAGACGCTTAAATGAAAGAAGCGGTCATTGTCAGCGCGGCCAGAACCCCGCTGGGCAGTTTTAACGGATCATTGAGCGCTATCGGGGCAACCCAGCTGGGAGCCATCGTTATCGAGGCCGCGATCGAACGGGCCAAAATCGCCAAATCCGCGGTTAACGAGGTCATCATGGGCCAGGTCCTGCCCTGTGGATATGGCCAGAATCCGGCCAAGCAGGCTGCGGTCAGGGCCGGCATGCCCTGGGAAGTGGAGTGCATTACAATCAACAAGGTTTGCGGATCTGCTTTAAAAGCCGTAATGCTGGCAGCCCAGGCTATTCAGACCGGAGACGCCGACGTGGTGGTCGCCGGCGGCATGGAAAATATGAGCATGGCCCCCTATTACCTGGAAAAAGCCAGATTCGGTTATCGCATGGGACCGGGAAAGCTGGAAGACCATATGATTCATGACGGGCTCTGGGACATCGTCAATGACTTTCACATGGGCATGTCTAATGAGCTGTGCTCCGAAAAATACAATATCACCCGCGAAGATCAGGACCAATATGCCGCGGAATCCTACCGCAGGGCCATCGCCGCCATCTCTGCAGGCCGGTTCAAGGATGAAATCGTCCCGGTCCCGATTCCCCAGAGAAAGGGAAGCCCGATCCTTTTCAGCCAGGATGAATGCGCCCAGGAAACCAGCCTGGATAGCCTGTCCAAAATGAAAGGGGCCTTTAAAAAAGACGGCGTGGGAACCGCCGGAAACGCCTCGATCATCAGCGACGGGGCAGCGGCCGTTGTCGTCATGTCCCGCGAAAAGGCAATCGAGCTGGGTTGCCAGGTTCTGGCGACCATCGGGGCTCAGGCATCGTATGGCATCGACATGAAATATGTGCTGGTAGCCCCGATATGGGCCATTCCCAAATGCCTTAAAAAAGAAGGCCTGTCCAAGGACGCCATCGATCTGTATGAAATCAATGAAGCCTTCAGCGGCTCGACCGTGGCTGCGCTTCGGGAACTCGGTCTGGATCCCCAAAAAGTCAATGTAAACGGCGGCAGTGTGGCCCTTGGCCATCCCATCGGGGCCAGCGGGTGCCGACTGCTGGTAACCCTGCTGCATGAGATGATCAAACAGAACAAGAAAACCGGCATGGTTTCCCTTTGTCTGGGCGGCGGCGAAGCAGTTGCCATGATCGTAAAACGGTAAAGGGGAATCATTCACTATTATATTTAAATATTACGGAGGAATTTTTTATGGATATCAAAGCTTACGGCGTCATCGGCGCCGGTCAGATGGGAAACGGTATTGCTCAAGTGGCTGCCATGAGCGGTCTAAAAGTCATCATGAACGACATCAAAGCGGAATTCGTTCAGAATGGCCTGAACACAATTACCAAAAACCTGGCCCGAAGCGTTGAAAAAGGCAAAATGACGGCCGAAGAAAAAGACGCGGTGCTGGCCCGGATTTGCCCAAGCACAGCGCTTAAAGACATGGCATCCGCTGATTTTGTGGTTGAGGCTGCAACCGAGAATGAAACCTTAAAGTTTCAAATCTTCAAACAGCTCGATGAGATCTGCCCAGCCCATGCGATTCTGGCAACCAACACCTCCTCAATTCCCATCGGCAGAATTGCCGCGCAGACCCAGAGAGCGGATAAAGTCATCGGCATGCACTTCATGAACCCGGTTCCGGTAATGAAGCTGGTTGAAGTCATTCGTGGCATCGCCACTTCGGATGAAACCTTTAAAACGACCTGGGATCTTTCGATAAAATTCGGCAAAACGCCGGCCCTGGCCAACGACTATCCGGGCTTTATCGCCAACCGGATTCTGCTGCCCATGATCAATGAGGCTGTTTTCTGTCTCTACCACGGCGTTGGCACCCGCGAGGACATCGACACGGTGATGAAACTGGGAATGAACCACCCCATGGGGCCCCTGGCGCTTGCAGACCTCATCGGCCTGGATACCTGTCTGGCCATCATGGAAACTCTCTACAACGGATTCAAGGATTCCAAGTATCGGCCCTGCCCCCTGCTCCGAAAATATGTTGAAGCCGGATGGCTGGGCAGAAAAACCGGACGGGGATTTTTTGAGTATTAAATAAAGGAGGTCTTATGCCGAAAAAAACAGCGGATTCAACCGCCACCGTCATTGGACAAAAAATCAAGAAAGTTCGCACGGACAAGAATATTACGCTGGATAACATTGCCAATGAGACCGGTTTTTCCATCGATCATCTCAAGAAAATCGAGTCGGGGAAAATCACCCCGCCGGTCGGTGCCATCCTTCAGATTTCCCGGGCCTTGAAAATCGATTCCGGAATCCTCCTCAAGGAAGAGCCGTCCAGCCTCAAGGATCGGATCAAGGCCTATACCAAGCGAACCGAACACTATGCTTATGCGACCTTGACTCCGGGAGCTGAAAACAAGCATTTGAAGGCATTCCGGGTGACCATTGATGCGTTTCAGGAGCATCTTGGCGTCGGGTACCATCACGAGGGTGAAGAATTCGTCTATGTGCTGTCCGGAAAAATCGAAATCGTGGTCGGCGAACATATCAACAAACTGGAGACCGGGGATACCCTACATTTTAACTCCGGCATTCAGCACAATCTGCGCAATTGCGGCGAAACCACTGCCGAACTGATCGTGGTGGTATACAGCCCCTGATCTCTATAAGAGGAAGGATATGTCATACAAACTGACCGATGAACAACTCATGATTCAGGCCATGGTGCGGGAATTCTCCCGTAAGGTTGTGGCCCCGGAAGCCGCCGAGCGCGATCAGAACAAGGAATTCCCCGCTCAGATTTTAAAAAAAATGGGCGAACTGGGGTTTATGGGCATGATGATTCCCCCGGAATATGGCGGCGAGGGCGCGGACACCATCAGCTATGTGCTGGCGCTTTCAGAAATCGCCTATTCCTGCGCCTCGACCGCTGTTGTCATGTCAGTGCACAATTCAATCGTCTGCGAGAGCATTTACCATTTTGGCTCAGAGGATCAAAAACAGCTATACCTCAAACCCCTGGCTGCCGGAAAAATCATCGGCGCCTTTGCCCTGACCGAACCCCATGCCGGCTCCGATCCTGTGGCGCAGACAACCTCGGCGGTTCGCGACGGGAACGACTATGTCATTAACGGAGTCAAACGTTTCATTTCCACAGGTCTTAACGCCGGACTGGTGATTGTCACTGCCAAAACCGATGAGACACAACGTCACAAGGGGATCAGCGCATTCATCATTCCCAGAAAAACCCAGGGCCTGATTGTCGGAAGAACCG
>JAPLJE010000336.1 GCA_026388755.1 Deltaproteobacteria bacterium
AAGCGTCTTGTCGCCGTAAACCAGTGTTTTCAGTTTGATCCCATCCAGAACCTGTTTATATCCATTGTCGCTGCGTTTACAAAACATCACATACTCCCTGTTTCAGTCATTCAAAATAATCAAATTGATTTCATCCGATTACGTTCTTCCGATCACTTTTTCGGAATCCGGATCAGATCTCCGATGTTCATGACAAGGGCTTTGGAGGCGTCAAACCCCGAGGCCTTCATAGTGCGCCACAGATCGACAAGGGGGTAGCCGACCGGTTCATCGCCAAGCTGAAAGGCCCCCCAGTGGGCAGGGATGAAATATTTCGCGCCAAGGTCTTCAAAGGCCTGAAGCGCTTCATTCATGTCAAGGTGCGAATAATGCATGAACCAGCGCGGATGATACGCTCCTGTGGCGATCAAAGCATAGTCGATTCCCGGATATTTCTTTCCGAACTCCTTGTAGCCGATGAAATACCCGCTGTCGCCGCCAAAGTAAATCGTGGCATTCGGTGTGATCAGCAGGAAACTGGCCCAGAGGGTTTCGTTGGTTCGCTGTGAAATCCGTCTGGACCAGTGCTGGGCCGGAAGACATACCAGCGATGTTCCATTGCCGAAGTCAAGGGTCTGCCACCAGTCCATTTCCGCCACCCGGCTTTTCCCAGTAGCCGCCACGGTCGCTCCAAGCCCCAGGGGAACAAATACCCTTGCATCATCGGGTAAAGCGCCAAGGCTGGCCTTGTCCAAATGCTCGTAATGATTGTGCGAAATGATGATGTTCAGTCTTCCCTTCAGCGCGTTTACCTCCGAAAGGGAAAGGGCCGGCGGCGTCAGCCGTTTCGGCAGCAGCGCCCGCTCCGAAAACATCGGGTCCGTCAGCCAGAGCTCGCCGACGGCGCGGATCAAAAACGTGTTGTGACCGATCCAGGCAATGAAATCCTCATTGCCCGCCAGTTCATCAATGCGGGTCTTCAGTCCTGGAACGAACTCCGGCATGGTATTCTTTTCTTCAGCCGTGTATGCGTTCCGGGAGGACAGCTTCCAACTCAAAAACCTTGCCAGCCCACCATGCTCCATGGGCATCCACGGGTTAAAAAATTTGCCGTCGTTGTAATGCGGCGCATAAAGCAGGTCCGGTGTCACGATTTTCACGTCATTTTGCCATTTCGCATCGCTAAACACGGGCGTGCCAGACCTGCAAGTGGCCAGGCTGATCAAACAGAGGAACAACAGAAGATATCTCAAACATCCTCGCATCAGAAAAAAATGGGGGCCCGGGAAAAATGCTCCGGGTCATGTTGATTTCAGTGGAATTCATCTTGTAAATAGGTCATAAATAGATTGATTATGCAATCATCAGCTTAATCTTTCACCCAAAAAAATTGCAACCAGTCATTGATGTAACGCATAAATACTTAAGTCAATGGCTTTGGGTCTACCCTGGAAATTAACGTTATGCAGAATACATGTATTTGCACAGAATTCAGGCAGAAACTCCTGGACTGTCTTCACGGCTGGGAAAGTACTTCGCCCACCCGGGATTCCTATCTGAATGCAGCAAGGGATTTGACAACGTGGCGATCTGACCGCAATCACCCCGGACTTTGGGCTTTGCCGCCGCTCATGCTGACGGCGACCATCGACGATGGCTTGGGACATGGCCTTGAGGTGATCGAAAAACTGGCAGAGGCAGCAGGGGTGAGGATTCATTCCCTGGGCCTGCTTCAGTCTCCGGAAAGCATTGCCCAGGCCTGCCAGAAACTGACCCCCCGGTTTCTGGGGCTGGCGGTTCTGCAGCTTGACTCGGACGATTGGGTTGCGGACATTGTCCGCCGATTGCCTTCATCGACCCTGCTGATTGCCGGAGGCCCGGCCTTTCAGTATGATGAGGACTTTGCCCGGCGCACCGGAACCCACGTGGTGGTGAAAAACGGCGCTGCATTTCTGCGGTTTCTGATGAAATGGGATGAGCGGCTCACAGCCTGAAAGCATCGACCCGCCTGAAAAAGCCTTTTTCATTATTCATGCCATGAAAACAAAGATGCGCCGATGACAAGGCATACCACCGTCATTGCCGATAAAATCATCAATTCCGGCACGACATCGGAAAGGCCTGCCCCGTCATTCATGATTTTTCGCGCTGCAGTCAAAAGGTGGGTCAGGGGAAAGGTTCCGGCAATCCATTTGATCCATTGGGGTGCGCCTTCGATGGAAAACCAGACTTCGGATAAAAACATCATGGGCCAGGAGATAAAATTCAGGACTCCGCTGGTGAATTCCTCGCTGGTCCCCCGCGATGCCAAAACAAGGCCCATGGATGTCAGGCTGAGACATCCCAGAAAAAAGACGACGGCCAGATCCAGATAAGAGCCGGCCACTTCGAAGGAAAAAATGGCGTCACACCCGATCCAGACAGCAATCAGGGTGAACATGAGCAAGAATATCCGTGAGAGCATCTGAGCGCTGAGGTATTCCACAGCCGTAAGGGGGGTTGCCTGCAGGCGCTTTAAAACGCCATTTTTCCGGTACCGGACCACCACATACCCGACCCCCCACAGCGCGCTGAACATCATGTTCATACCCAGAATGCCGGGAAATAGCCAGTCGATATAACGGATTTCCTTTCCCTGAACGACCTGTCTGCTTAACAAATCCCCAATGTCTTTTGGCTGAAGGGATGCAATCAGCATCTTTTCCAGGATATAGCCTTTGGGGGAAGATTCGTTGGTCCAGTAAGCATACGGCGCGGTTCCCTGCTGAATCAGAAGATCGATTTTGTGGTGCTTCAAAAGGCTAAGCCCGGCCTCCAGCGACGGGACGCCTACAAATTCCACATATCTTGAGGATTGAAAACCTTCGGGAATTGCAACCTTATGATAGATGGATATGGGGGATTCAACGGGAAACACCCCGGCCTTGTACTCTGAAAAGGATTTTCCGCCAAAAACGATGCCGAACCCGGCAATAATCAAAAAAGGAAACAGAAAATTCCAGCCAAATGCCGCGCGATCCCGGAAAAATTCCAGATTTCTGGCGGTAAACATGGCCCACAGTCGCTTAAAACGCATCCGTTACTCCCGAAGCTGCCGGCCGGTTAATTTGATAAATACGGTTTCCAGATTTGCCTCCTGGCAGGGTTTGCCGGTGGCGTTTTCACCGCAATGCGTGGTGATCAGGTCCGATACGCTGCCACGGGCAATGATGCGGCCATAGTCCATAATCGCAATTTCGTCGCAGAGCAACTGGGCCTCTTCCATGTAGTGGGTGGTAAGGATAATGGTTTTTCCCTGCGATTTGATATTCAGCACAATATCCCAAAGATTTCGCCGGGCCTGAGGGTCCATGCCCGTTGATGGCTCATCCAGAAAGAGCAACTCCGGCCGGTTCACCAGGGCAAGGGCCAGAAGCAGGCGCTGGCGCTGACCTCCGGAAATCCGGTCATTGTACTGGTTCTGAATGTCCAGAAGATTGCAGGTTGCCAGAAGGCTGTCAATATCGGCCGTTTTGTGGTAAAGTTTCTGAAATGTTTTCAGGGTTTCCCGGACCGTTAAAAAAGCCAGCAGGGCCGTATGCTGAAACTGAATGCCGACTTCTTCCCTGAAAGCGCTGGTTCGGGGGCTTCCCTTGTAATAGACTTCGCCGGAAGTGGCGGAAAGGATACCTTCCATCATCTCGATGGTAGTGGTTTTG
>JAPLJE010000054.1 GCA_026388755.1 Deltaproteobacteria bacterium
TGTTAAAATAAGAGCAGAGAATGGGCGTTTCAACGTTATGTCGGCTGGTTCGTCTTTTTTCATGTGCATTTGTCATTTTTTATCTCCTTTCCTGCCATAATGGGCAGTGAGATTCACTTCCAGATTGGCAATCTGAAACATGAACTGAGCGCCTAATGAACAATGCGCCCGACAATAGCATTCAGGAAAACAGAGAAAGGCTTCTGGTGATTTATTCAAAATGGTTGAAAGAAATGCAGACGTAGCGCAGAGAATTCAAAAAGGAAAGAGGGCAGATACAACACAAGTTGAATAAATCTAGATAGTTAACAATACTTACGCCAAAATATATCAGCTTATATGACTAAACTATTTTAAGCATGACACATCGAATTGTCAAGTTTCGTTGTCACAAATCAGGCGGGTACCGGCGTTCCGCCTGTTCAAGATCTAAGGATAGCAAATCCTGAGGAATGAGGCGTTATAGTACGCCGCAATGATGAAGGATGAAGCTCAATGCAGATATTGGAATTTTTAAGAAGCCATCAATGTTTAAAACGCATCAGGATATTGCCGGTGTCCACGGCCTGGCCTTTTTCAATCAGAATCTCAAGCACTTCGCCATCACAGGGAGAAGCCACACCGCTTTCCATTTTCATAGACTCCACAATGACCAGCTCCTGACCGCGGTAAACCCGGTCCCCTTTCTGAACGCGGATATCCACAACAAGCCCGGGCATGGGGCATTCCAGGACGTTGTCCAGAACCCGCTTCTGGACTTTGGGCATGAATTGGGCCAGCTCCCATTCCTGTGGGCTGTAAACCTCAAAAACCCGTGTGATGCCGCAAAAGGCGGCCCAGATAAAATTGCCCCGGAACTGAAGGCGAAACTTATGGGACTGACCATTGATATTGAGCTTGATGCGTCTGCGGTAAAATTCCAGCTCCGGAGTGATCACCTGGTACTGATTGCCATTGGCCCAGATGGTCCAGGTTTGATTGTCAGAATTTCCCTGCAGCCGAAGCTCAAAAATATCCGCTTCGCCCTTGACCATGTAATGGTACCAGGATCTAGGCCTTTCGGAGCTGCCGACATGAGCTGCCATGGGTTTTAAGGAATCCCTGATCAGCTTTTGCCGATTGTGGTAAACCAGCGTGGTTGCAATGGCCATCAGGCAGAGCCGTTCGCTTGACGGTGAAATCTTTGTTTTTTCATTGTCAAAATACTGCTCGATAAACCGGGTTGACAGCTCTCCGGCTGCAAAAGCCGGATGATTCAGGATCAGGTTGACAAAATCGACATTGGTGATCACCCCTTCAATATGATATCCGTTCAGGGCATTGATGAGCGTCATTCGCGCGCCTTCGCGGGTTTCCCCCCAGCTGATCACTTTGGACAGCAGTGAGTCATAGTAGACGCTGACCACGCTTCCAGCCACAACGCCGCTGTCCACCCGAATGCTTCTTCCCCGTGGAGAGGCATACCGGGTGATCATGCCGGTTGCCGGCAGAAAATTGCGGGACGGATCTTCAGCGCAAATTCGGGCTTCAATGGCCGAGCCGTTAAATGATACATCTTCCTGGCAAA
>JAPLJE010000758.1 GCA_026388755.1 Deltaproteobacteria bacterium
AAAGGGTTTTGCAAAACACTAAAAATCAGGGGGTGGTCTAAACCATGGAACCTAAATACCTGTTTACCTTGATACTCTTGGGAACGATTATTGTCATTACTTATGCGACCAAAAAATATGCCACCAGCACCGTTGAATTCTATGTCGGCGGTCGCAGTTTCGGCTGGCTTATGAACGGGTCCGCCATCGCCGGAGATTACCTCAGCGCGGCAACCTTCCTGGGACTTGCGGGATTGACCTTTGCCCTTGGATACGACGGGATCTTCTATACCTTTTGTTTCTCCGTCGGCTTGACCATCCTGGCCCTGTTTATAGCGGGCCCGCTTCGGAAATTCGGAAAATTTACCGTTCCCGACTTTCTGGCGGAAAGATTCCACAGTCCATCCGCCCGGCTGTTTGCGGTGGTCGTGGTATTGGCGATTTCCGGTTTTTACGCCGCTCCCCAGATTCTAGGCGGTGCTCAGATTCTGCAGCTCTTTTTCGGTACCTCCTATGAAGCCGGGGTGATCATGATTGTCGTGGTCATGATTTTTTATGTGGGTGTGGGCGGAATGAAAGGCACCACGATCAACCAGGCCGTGGAGATCTGGATTCGCTTCGGTGCGTTCCTGATACTTTTTGCGGGCGCTATCTACGCGGGTCTTCATTACGGCAAGATCCTGGAACTGGTTCAAAACTGGACCGGCGCGGTACCCGGTAGCGGGGCCTATGCCAAGGGCGGCGCGGACATCGTTGCCAACGGGGCCAAATGGTCCTATGTGGGTGGCGGTATGTTCAAGAGTCTGACGGAATGTCTTTCCATGGTGATCGGCCTGTCCCTCGGGACTTTAGGCCTGCCCCACATTCTGCTGCGTTTCTATACCAATCCAAACGCCAAGGAAGCCAGATACTCCGCCTTGTTCGCCATTGTCATCGCCAGCGTTTTCTTTACGCTTGCATTGTACCTCGGTACGGTAGGACGGTATTTGTTTCTGGAAGGGGCTAAAGCCGGAACACTTACGCCGGTTGACTTCAAGGCCTTTGTTACCGGTGGGATGAATATGGTCATACCAACCGTGGCGGATATTATCGGCGGAAAGTGGTTGCTGGGAATTGTGGTTGCCGGCGCTTTTGCCGCGGTGTTCTCGAACCTCTCCGGTCTGTTCATCGCCTGTTCCGGCGCATTGGGCCATGACCTCTACACCAATTTCATCAATAAAACTGCCACGGAAAAGCAGCGGGTTGTAGCGGGTAAGGTTTCCGTGGTCATTATCGGTGTCATTTACGGGATACTTGGCTTGTTGGTTGAAAAGGCGGCCATCGGCCACCTGGTCGGGCTGGCTTTTAATGTGGCTGCCAGCACTTTCGCCCCCATATTCCTGATGGGTGTCTGGTGGCGCGGCATGACGGAAAAAGGCGCCATCTGGGGAATGGTGATGGGCCTGGCATCTTCCTTGTACATGATTTTCTTTGTAACGAGCCTGCCGGTATGGATGCAGTGGAGAATTCCCGGCCTGGTTACGGTCCCTCTGGCATTCTTGACGGTTTATATTGTCTCCAAAATTGACGGGCAAGTTCCCGCGGATGTAAATCAATTTATGAGACAGATTCACTCCTCGGACGTCAAGGCATAAAAAAAGCGTTTTAAAAAAAGGCCTCCATTTTTGTGGGGGCCTTTTTTATCCATTCTCCAGGGATTGATATCCTCACCCACACTCCCGCACTTTATCCTCGACCCATGTTTCCCCCTGTGCTATTATTCCCACCGATAGTATCAAACCCCTGTTCATCCCCCAGTGGAGGGCGATTACCGGTGAAACGCAAAAAGCATTTTCTGTCTGTCTGTTGTTTGATGCTTTTTTTAACCCTCTCCGGCTGTGCGCAGCGCCAAAAAATGTTAGCCGCGCCAACCCTTCTGCCGGGCACCGACCGCAGCATGCTGACCCCCGGCTACTGGATCAGCCGCCATCCATCGCCCGATGTCCTGGTTTTGACCGCGGAACAGATTGCCGAACTGAACCGCCACATTGAAAAAGACTTGAAAACCGTTGCAGATATTACCCGAATTCCGGTGCCATATTCGGGCAGCGATCTTGCTGCTGCTATGCAGAAAGACATTGACCATCTTCGGGCCAAACCCCGTTATCTTTCATCTGGCAGCCCGACGCCTAGCGCATTTTATGAACGTCTGGCAGAGGATATGGATGTGGCCGCAATGTATCCTGCCACCAATTCGGATCACGGGCCGGATTACGGGGTAGTGGTCCGGTTCTCGGATCAGCGGATCTTGCCGACTCTGGAGCCGCTTTATGGCGATCCATCCGAAGTGGACTTTGATAATCTTCAGAATAACACCCTGGAACTGGGAACGCCGCTGCTGCTCCTGCATCGGACCCGGGACCTGAAATGGACGTATGCGCGTTCACCGTCCAGCTCCGGTTGGGTGGAATCCCGGCATATTGCCAGGTGTTCGCCGGAGGCTCTGGAAGATTTTATTCATCCGGACCGCTTCGTGGTGATACTTCGCCCCAAAGCGGATATTTACAGGAACCCAGGGCTGACTTACTCCGAAGAATATGTGCAGATGGGAGTCCGCCTTCCACTTATTGAGGCGGAGGAGAATGCCTATCAGGTCCTGATCCCGATCAGCGATTCCCAAGGCTATCTGGTCAGGCAGCAGGGATATGTTCAAAAAAATCAGGCCAGTGAAGGATATCTTCCCTACACTGCCCGGAATATGCTCCAGCAGGCCTTTGAAATGCTTAATGCCCCCTATGGATGGGGAGGCATGTATGGCGAGCAGGACTGTTCCCGGTATATTCAGCAGGTTTTTGCAACAGTGGGGGTGAGTTTTCCCCGAAATTCAGCGGATCAGTCGATGGTTGGAAAATTGATTGCCGAATTTTATCCGGACACGTCGGAATTTATCAAAATCCACAGCCTGGATCAAGCCATTGGTGGAATCACAACGCTTTACCAGAAAGGCCATATCATGCTGTATCTGGGAAAAGTGGGCTCTCTTCCGTATGCCATTCATGAAACCTGGGCCTACCGGGCGCCCGATGGCGATCAGGATTTGACCTTTAAGATCAACCGGGTGGCGGTAACAGATCTTGATCTGGGAAAAGGAAGCCGAAGCGGCTCTCTGTTGGAACGGCTTAAATCTGTTCGCATGGTCCAGTAATCGGTGATGATGACTATTCTGGTTTGTGAAAATTTCTTTCAATGGTAGAAAAAATTCCCTTTTTAAAATGCTGGCGTTTAGGCATCTGTCATCGCTTCCATATTTTTTATTGGTTGGTATGATATTTGCTTTCTAAATGTTGCTTGCATTACTTTCCAGCGAATATTAAAAAATGAGGAGACCTTCCCATGACCCCCTTTAAGACCGAAGTCCTTCAGTACCACAAAGAGCCCAGGCCGGGTAAAATTGAAGTGGTGCCCAGCAAGCCCTGTCTTTCACAGTCCGACCTTTCCCTGGCCTATACGCCGGGGGTGGCCATTCCCTGCATGGAAATCAAAAGAGATCCGAATTTATCCTTTGATTACACCACAAGGGGCAATCTGGTCGGTGTCATCACCAACGGCACGGCGGTTCTGGGTCTTGGCAATATCGGGCCCCTGGCCGGAAAACCGGTCATGGAACGCAAGGGGGTGCTTTTTAAACGGTTTGCAGATATCGATGTCTTTGACCTCGAGCTCAACATCCGGGATCTGGATGAATT
>JAPLJE010000576.1 GCA_026388755.1 Deltaproteobacteria bacterium
ATAAACTGGATAAAGACCTGGGGGTACAGGCCCAGAAACACCGATACCACGGCCGTGAAAAAAAGCGGTACCACCATGGTCATGGGCGCTTCCGAGAAATGGGAATGATCGGTTGTCGGCGCCTCGAAAAATGCCTTGAAAATGATCGGTGTAAAATAAGAGGCGTTCAGGATCGTACTGGCCAGAAGCGCTGCCATGAATATCGTGTAATTGGCGCTGACGGCACCGTTAATCATATACCACTTGCTGACGAACCCGCTCACCGGTGGCACGCCGATCATGGAAAGGCTGGCCAGGGCGAACGCACCAAAGGTCCATGGCATTTTTCGGCCCAAACCGGACATCATACTGATTTTCTTATTGTGGGTTGCTACATAAATCGCACCTGCAGCAAAAAAGAGGGTGATTTTACTGAAGGCGTGATGGGCGATATGGGCAAGCCCCCCGGTAATGGAAGATGGGGTCAACATGGCCACGCCCAGTACCACATAGGAGAGCTGGCTGACAGTGGAATAAGCCAGCCGGGCCTTCAGATCATCCTTGGTCAGGGCAATCACCGATGCTGCCACAATGGTGAAAGCGGCAAAACAGGCGGTCACGAACCCCAGGTGCAGGTCCGTCATGACGTTGACCCCGAATGCGGACAGCAGGATGCGGCTGACGGAAAACACGCCGGCTTTTACAACCGCCACAGCATGCAGCAGGGCCGAGACCGGGGTGGGTGCCACCATGGCCGATGGCAGCCAGTTATGAAACGGCATGATGGCGGCTTTGGCAAGACCGGCGACATACAGAAAATAGGTGATCTGGACCAGGACGGGATTGGCATCCGCCGGAAAAATACCGGTCATCATATCGCCGAGTTTGAAATCGAGAGTACCGCACAGGACATATGTCATCACCATGGCTGGAAGCAGAAATAGCTTGGATGTCCCCATGAGGTAGACCAGGTATTTCCGGGCCCCGCTAAAACCCTCCTCATCCTGATGATGGGCAACCAGGGGATAGGTAAAGACTGTAATGACTTCGTAAAACAGGTACAGGGTAAAGATGTTTCCACTCAGCGCCACCCCTTCAGCCCCGAAGATGGCAACGGCAAAACAGAAATAATACCGGGTCTGGGCATGTTCCTTTAGGGACCTCATGTAGCCGATGTTATAGGAAGTGGCCAGTATCCAGAGAAAGGATGCGACAATGGCGAAAATCATCCCGAGGCCGTCTGCGCAGAACTTGACCTCAATTCCGGGAAGAATCTCAAAGAGCTTATAAACCAGAATATTGCCTTTTAATACCTGCGGCGCAAATGTCATCACCGATGCAAAGGTCAGAATGGCGGCAACAAAAGAAGCGGCTTCCCGCTGATTGATGTTTTTACGAAACAACCAGATAAATAGCGGTGACAAGCCGGTAATGATAATCGGCAAAAGAAGAGATACGCTTTCAGTCATCATCCGTTAGCCCTTTAACGTTGCGATATCAGCAATTTCGGTGGTTCCAAAACGCCGGGATACGATCAGGATTATGGCAAGCACCAGCGTGGCTTCTGCTGCGGCCAGCCCCATTACCAAAAGCGTGCCGATCTGCCCCAGTTCATCCAAGGCCGGAGTCAGCCGACTACTGGCAACCAGAGCCAGGCCTGCGCCGTTCAACATCAGTTCAACGGATATCAGCATTCCAACAAGACTCTTGCGGCAGGTGATGCCATACAGACCCAGGCCAAAGAGTATCAGTGCTGCAAGATGATACCATATCAGATAATTCATTTGGCTTTTCTCCTCTCAAACCCCAGAAGTACGGCCCCGGCCATTGCGACAAAAAGGACAGCGGAAATCAGTTCAAAGGAAAGCGCGAACGGGCCGGTCAAAAACTCGCCCAGCCTGCCCATGGTGACTTCAGGTTTCAGCGGAATGGCTTTTGGCATATGGCGTATCACAACGGCGGCCAGAACCAGGGTCGAAAATGCGGCTGCCCAGATGCCGAGAAAGCCCCGACCGATACGACCGCCTTCGGAACCGGATTCTCCTTCGGATGTTCGGGTCAGCATGATGGCGAAAAAAATCAGGACCGTTACCGCACCCACATAGATCAGTATCTGCATGAAGGCAATAAACGGGGCCGCCATGAGCAGATACATTCCTGCAACGCCGAACAGCGTGATGATCAGTCCGGACAGCGCCCGGACCAAACTCCTGGCGAGTACGGCCACGGCGCCTCCGCCGATGATAAAGACTAAATACAGCCCATAAGCCGGATGAATCCCTGAAAGCTGATCCATGATTTTCCTGTCCTTATTATGAAGAAAGACCTAATAACTTGCCTGCATTTTATATGACTTTAAAAAACCCAACCCCATTCTGCTTCACATCATGCTGCCTTCTTGAGCTTTGCAGAGCCAGCCCGGTCTTTTAGACGTTGCAGCAGATTAAATTCAAAATCCTTACGGGAACCGCCAGCCAGATACACATCTTGCGAAAACGTCAGGGAAGATACCGGGCAGCTCTGTACACACAGGCCACACAGACTGCACAGATTGTAATTGAGGCTGAACCCGTCCAGTACCCGCAGTGTCTTGTCTGTCGCACATACCGGTTCCCTGGCTGCGGAATGGGGCAGCGGCACATTGGAAATCAGCAGCAGCTGGCGGACCGGAGCCCCTTTTTCCTCTCCGGGCACATGCCCTTCAATATGGATGCAGCCGGATGGACAGACTTCCTCGCAGCGCCTGCAGACAATACAGAGCGGTTTCCGGAGATCGTCCGGAAACGGTACCAAATCGATATGACCCCGGTAGGAATCCAGATTGGTGACTTCCTGGCGCGGATAATGCA
>JAPLJE010000570.1 GCA_026388755.1 Deltaproteobacteria bacterium
CAGGCGTTCACAGGCCAGGTCATCATTCAGATTGGCATCACAGTTACGCTCTTCGCACCATTCATTCAGAAAATGGGTACATTCCGGGGCCAGTTCCGGCGTTATGGGAGCCATGCGAACCCGGTCCTTTCCAAGATACTCCCTGGTAAACTGGCTGATAAGGTTCCGTTTCTTTGAATACTTGTTTCCTTTCAACTCCGCCAGATCCGATGTCCGGTACACATAGTCATTGTATTCCTCCTGTTCCCGGATCGTGAACAAGGCTTCCACGCGCTTGATTTCATACTGCTGAAGATAATCCTCGGTAACAAACCAGTAGGATTTATAATCCAGTTTCCGGGCAAGCGCATACAGGGCTTCGGGCGAATATTGTCTTTGAGGAGATATGGGCAGGATCAGGTGCCGCTTTTCCTTCTGACGGTTAAATTCTGCTGCTACAATCAGTGCATCGCCATCAATTGCGCCAAAAGGCTGATATTCATCATTGCTCCAGGAAAGAAGCGACGGCAAGGAATAGACGCACAGTCGGTGTCGCTGGTGTTCAAAAAAAGGCTTCAACACAGGATAATCTACAGGTGCTAACGGTAGTAATTTCATAAATCAGACTTTTTCCTTGGTGGCTTCAATACCACCGATCCCTCTCAAAGGATTTCATTTTTTCTCAGCATGGGCATGGCGTCCGCTATTTCAGAAAATCCCAGACCGCGGTAAAATGGCTGGGTGCCTTGTTTGGCAATCAAACCGATCCAGGTCATGCCATCCCGCTCCAGACGCTCCACGATGGCTTTCATGATGCAGGAGGCAATTGCCTGTCTTCGAGCCTCTGGCCTGACCATTATGTCCTGAATATAGGCGTCGCTTGCCCTGTCGCTGATGGCTCGCCCCATCCCCAAGATGACTCCAGTTTCCTGGACCGCTGCCACAAAGCAGTGGCTGCCGGAAATGATCCGGGCAAGCCTTTCAAGGGTATCTCCGGACTCCGACCACCATCCTGCCAAACGATAAAGATAACGGATCTGAAGGAGATAATCCTCTTGTCGGCGAACAGAGAAGGTTCTCCAGCATTCATTTAAACATATTAGGGTATAAACCATTGAACATCAACTTGCTGCATCTGGTGGAAGGAAGGACACCCTGTTTCGGCCGCTTTCTTTTGAAGCATACATGGCCCTGTCGGACCTGCTGACAAACGCTTTCAGTTCTTCTCCTGGAGAGTACTCTGTAACGCCAATACTCATGGTAACTTGAATCGATCGGTCTGGACTTGGACAAAACGTTATGAATTTAAGTACATATTGAATTCTGTCTGCAACAGTTCTCGCCTCATCACCATCCGTATTGGGCAAAATGACCGTGAACTCCTCTCCCCCATAGCGGTAAGCGGTATCCATGGTTCGAAGACAGGTTTTGATCATCTGACCAACGGAACTTAAAACCTTGTCACCTTCTATATGGCCATACATATCATTGTAATTCTTAAAAAAATCAATATCAAGGAGCAGCAGCGCCAGGGAATGACCATAGCGGTTGGCCCGTTCAATCTCCATTTTCAACTGAGCATAAAAATGTCTAGAATTATAGAGCTGCGTCAGACTGTCGGTGATGGCCAGTTGATGAAGATCGGCCATCATACGGTTTCGTTCCTGTCTAAGCTCCCGCTCCTTGAACACCCTTTTTAACCGAAGCAGCAGTTCCTGAAACCGTATGGGTTTAAAGACAAAATCGCTAGCGCCTTTTTCAATAGCTTCTTCGTAAGAATATTGACCGCTGAAACCGGTCATGACAATCACGTCAATGTCATAATCTTTTTTTATGATGTCCGTCAGTTCAAGCCCATCCATCCCCGGCATCATTATATCGGTAATAACTATTTGATATTCTGCTGATTTAAGAATATCGATGGCTTCTTCCGCACTAGATGCCACGTGACAGTCAAAGCCGGTCATTGTGATAAATTCGGACATGGAATCACGGACAGCAATATCATCTTCAACAATTAAAATATGTCGATTCATGGCGACCAAGGATCCGGATACATTATATAAATGGTTTCATCCAGAAAACAGGACAGTTCTGACGTTATAATCACAGGGTAACCGCATTTGGAAATTAGCTGGCCAGGACTTTCACAAGGTACTCATTATCCCATCCAGCCCTCAGTCGTTTGGATTTGATGCTCTTTTTTGATGACGTTTCTTTTTTTATCATGTTCAAGGCGATGTGCCTGA
>JAPLJE010000284.1 GCA_026388755.1 Deltaproteobacteria bacterium
CTGACCATTTTCAAATATGGGATAGCAGGAAATGGAATAGTAGATTTCCCGGTTTTGATTGTCCAGGTGAACATGGGTGGTCTGAGATGGCTTTTGTGTGTTAAAACACTGAGTCAGGGGACAGGGGTGATCCTCTCCGGAACACGGGCTGTTCTGGTGATGGGTGATTTCATAACAGAACCGGCCGATGACCGCTTCCCGCGTAATGCCAAGCTTGCCGAGCATGGGGGCATTGATATCCATAATGCGGTAATCGGTGCCGATCACAAGGACATCCTCATTAACCAGCTCGTTGATCACCATTTCCCGCATGGCTTTATTCTCGGCATATTCCTGTAATCGCCGTCTGACAAATATTTTTTTGGCCGCCCGGTCCAGCGCCTGTTCCAGGGCATCCCGGCCAAGGGGTTTTGTGACAAAATCTGTGGCATCATACTGAAAACTTTTTACAGCCAAGTCCATATTTCCGTGTCCGGTGATGATGATGACTTCGGTATCTGGAATTTCATCCTTCATCTGTTTCAAAAGCTCAAGACCATTGGTGTCGGGTAACGTCACATCCATCAGCACGATCATGGGGTTGACATCCCGAAAAACGGTCAAAGCGTCCCTTCCGCAAGTCGCGGTATAGACGATATACCCCTTGCCTTCCAGGCGCTTTCCCAAAGCCTGACAAAAGTCTTCCTCATCATCAACCAGCAGTATTGAATATTCCATGGTGTAAGCCTTTTATGAAAAATGAATGCGATAGCTTCGTATCCCTCATGATCAATGGTTTGCACGCCCCCGTGCATGAAAATGGATATGTATTACTATTTGAGGGCGGTGCCAATGGTATGTTCTGATTTTTCATGTTTTTCACCTCAGAAGAGACCCTGCCATTTCTTCTGAAAAGAAACAATCTTTTTTAGCTATTTTCCTCGAAAAAGATGCATAGAAAAGCTCTCTCTACTCCAAATTGATTACGAAAGCAAAAAATCAAAACCCATTAATTATGCCAATTCAAGATGGCTCCGGGAATTGCTGATGATCAACAATAAATTGCTGTGATGATGTTGACAATTTCCACGCGAATGCCCTATATATCCAGAAACTGGAAATCATCACTGCCCGAAGAAACAAGAGGTGTTGCCATGCCTTTGGCTAACGGCTGGACCATTGTATTGATGGACGATGAAGCGGATATCCGCGATGTCATGTCTTTGTCGCTCCAGGATTCCGGATACCGGGTGTTGACAGCGCCGGATGGTCAATCCGGGATCCGGCTGTGTGAAGAGCTCAACCCCCAGATGGTCATCACCGATATCCGCATGCCGGGCATGGACGGCATTCAGGTGCTTCAGGTTTTAAAGGAACGCATGCCGGATATCGAGGTCATCGTTGCCACTGCTTTTGGTGAAATGGATCTGGCCATTCGCGCCCTTCAACTGGATGCCTCTGACTTTATCACCAAGCCTATTGGTGACAGCGCGTTGTTTCTGGCCTTGAACCGTGCTCAGCAGCGCTATACCTCCCGAAAACAGATCAAGGATTATGCCCGGCTTCTCGAAACCGAAAACGCCAGAACCTCCCAGGAACTGACCGCAACCATCGCCTTCCAGAAAAATTTAATCGAAAGCTCCATGGATGGTATTCTTGGATGCAATGAAACCGGAAAGGTGATGATCTTTAATAAAGCCATGGAACGGCTTCTGGGATATTCCAAAAATGATGCGCTGGATCACCTGAGCCTTGACCAAGTGTTTGCTCCGGATGAACGGGTTCGTTTCAACTCGGTTCTTTCCAGCGAGGCTTACGGAGGAAAAAACAGGCTGTATCTGTATGAAACCAGCCTGCTGACCAGCAGGGGAAACCGGATTCCTGTTCAGATATCGGCCGCAGTGCTCACGGAAGAAAAAGCAATCAGCGGTCTGGTCTGTTTTATCCGGGATTTAAGAGAGCTACGACGTCTGGAACAGGAAATGTCAGATCAGGCCAGAATCCTTCATCCGGATAAAATGATGTCCCTGGGGCGCCTGGCTGCCAGCGTTGTCCATGAGATCAACAACCCGCTGACCGGAATTCTCAACTACATTTGCCTGATGCGCCGAATCCTGGATCGCGGCCCGCTTGCAGCCGATCAGCAGGATAAATTTAAACAGCACCTGGAGCTTGTCGAAAGTGAAACCCGCAGGTGTGCACAGATCGTATCCGGCCTGCTGACATTTTCCAGAAAATCTCCTCCGGCTTTTACGCGGGTTCAGCTTGAAGATCTGATCAACCGCTGCATGCTGTTAAGCCAGCACAAAATCCAACTCAGCCGCATTTCCCAAACGGTTTTCATTCCCCCATTGCTGCCGCAGGTTCTGGGGGATTTCAATCAGTTACAGCAGTGCCTGATCAATCTGCTCTTTAATGCCATAGATGCCATGCCCGATGGCGGAACCCTTGAAATTTCGGCGGGTGCGGATTTGCCCAACAATGAGGTCTTTATTCGGGTGAAGGATTCGGGCCCCGGGATTGCGCCATCAGACCTTCCCCATATTTTTGAACCGTTTTATACCACCAAGAACGAAGGATATGGGGTTGGACTGGGGCTTTCAACGGTTTATGGCATCATGGAGCGGCACCGCGGCAGTGTGCAGGTAGAAAGCCGGATTGGAAAAGGAACGACATTTACCCTGAAACTTCCGATTGAAGAGAGGGGTCATGAAGTCCGAGCCGCGTAATCTCGACAAACATATTCAAAGCGACCAGTGGCTGAATGTGCTGGACGAATTAAACATCGGCGCCCTGATCATCGATAACCAAAGGCGAATTTCCGCGATGAACTGTACGGCTCAGGCTCTTCTGGGCCTGAAGGAAGATGAAGCCTGCGGAAAGGATTGTCGGGAGGTTTTCTGCGGCGTCCCCTGCATGGTGAAATGCCTGTTCAAGGATGGGGAGGAATGGGATGGAGACCCTTCCCCGGCGGTTTCCGAAAGCAAAGATTCCCAGCGGCTCCTCACCCGTCTTGCCACGCCCATTTATGATACGCAGGGCCGGGTTGCGGGATGCCTGACTATTCTTCAGGACCACTCTCCCATTGTCGATCTCATCAACCGGGTTCATTACGAAGAACGCAGCCTGAAAATGATTCTGGAAAATCTGGACATCGGCATTTTTACGGTCAACAAGGGGGGACACGTCACATTTTTAAATGCCGAAGCCGAAAAAATTACCGGCTACCATCGTCAGCAGATCTTGGGGAAGCCCTGTTCAGCCCTGTTTTCTGAAAATGATTCCCGGGATATCTGTTTACTCAAAGATTCCATCGCGGACGGCAGAACCCGCGTCTGCGCCAGCGGCCGAATCACCATCAGCAATGGGCGAACCATACCAGTTCGCGCCAGTTACATGGCGCTGCACAACGAAAAAGGTAGTATCGTCGGGGGGCTTGCTACATTTCACGATCTGACCGAGGTGCATCAGCTCAAAAAAGCCATTACCGAGCGCTACACCTTTCAGGACATGATCGGCAAAGATCCATCCATGCAGAAAATATTTGAAATGGCCAGAGTCGTTGCCATGAGCGATGCTTCGGTGCTCATTGAAGGCTCAACCGGAACGGGCAAGGATATTCTGGCCAAAATCATTCATTCGATAGGCCGCCGAAGTACCAAACCATTCATCAAAGTCAATTGTGCGGCACTTCCCGACACGCTTCTGGAATCGGAAATGTTCGGGTATGTCAAAGGCGCCTTTACCGGTGCTTTTCAGAACAAACCCGGCCGTTTTCAGCAGGCTGACGGCGGAACGATTTTTCTGGATGAAATTGGCGACTTGCCGCTCACGCTTCAGGCCAAACTGCTTCGTGTTCTGGAAGATAAGGATTTCTACCCGCTGGGAAGCCGGCATCCGGTAACCGTCGATGTCCGCGTCATTTCCGCGACCAACCGGGGCCTGGATAAACTGGTCGAGGATCGGCTGTTTCGTGAAGATCTGTTTTACCGGCTGAATGTGGTTCGCATCGAACTTCCCGCGCTCAAAAACCGCAAATCGGATATTCCGCTGCTGATTCAGCAAAGCATGGGACGGCTGTGTCCGCCGGACAAAGGCCCGCCTCGCGACATTTCCGACCAGGCCATGGATGTTCTGCTCAATTATGATTATCCGGGCAATATCCGGGAGCTTGAAAACATTCTGGAACATGCGCTGATTGTCGGCCAGTCCGGATCCATTCTGTCGCATCACCTGCCGGATTACCTGCAGCAGTTCAGGGCCGCCCGTTATCCATCTGCCCGGATTGAACCGCTTCCGGACGCTGAACGCCAAAAAATTCTTCAAGCCCTGGAAATCCAAAACGGAAACCGGACGCTTGCCGCTAAATCCCTTCAAATGAACCGCTCCACCCTGTGGCGGAAAATGAAACGCTTCCAGATCCTCTCCTAAGCGCCTGATCAAGCTTGTTGCAGTGTTGCAAATGTGTTGCGCAACATTGCGTTATATTTGCAACACCCGCTATGGATCAGGACAGCATTTTCCTCATGAAAAATGGGTCGAGCATTTCGGCAATAAATAAGCAACACTCTGATATATTATAGATAATATGTTGTTGATTTCCGTCTGTTGCATTTGTGTCACAAATGGCACGCATCGTGCTTTAAATAGAGACAGCTCAAAAAAATGAAGCTGATTTATCCATCCCCCCTTCATCAGCAATTATTTTCTTTGGCCCATATTTTCATCAGGAGCTATTGTGAAATCACAACCTGCTCAGCCTCACGTTCTGGTGATTGACGAAGATGACAATATGCGGTTTTTTCTGATCAATGTGCTGAAGACCGCCGGATTTGAAGTGACCGGGGTCGGAAAAGGATCAGAAGGGCTTTTATCCGCAAAAGAGAAATCTCCGGCCATCATCATTCTGAATGTCATCATGCCGGATGAAGAAGCCCTTTTCCTCTATGGTTGCTTCAGGCACGACAAATGCCTCAAACACATTCCGGTCATCATGCTCTCCGGAATCGACCCAAAGACCTTCTTTCACTATCAGAAATTTCAAGGGGCGCAGGTTCACGGCGTTCCCTATCCGGACGCCTATCTGGAAAACCCCCCTGAAGCGGAAGAACTGGTTAACACGGTTCGCAGACTGATTGGTAAAAAGGAAACGCCATGACCATTCGAATCGGATTTTATATCTGTCACTGCGGCATCAATATCGCCGGCAAGGTCCGGGTTACCGAAGTCGCCGATTTTGCCAGAAAGCTTCGGCATGTGGTGGTGGCCAGGGACTATCGCTTTATGTGTTCGGATCCGGGCCAGGCCATGATCGAAAAAGACATTCATGACTTTGGCCTGAACCGGGTGGTTGTGGCGTCCTGTTCCCCCCGGCTGCATGAAAAAACCTTTCAGTCAGCCTGCAGGCGGGCCGGCCTGAATCCCTATCTGTTTCAGATGGCTTCGGTCCGGGAGCAGGTATCCTGGGTAACGCTGGATGAAGAGGAGGCCACTCAGAAAGCCAAGTCTCTGGCAGCCGCGGCCATCAACCGGGTCGTTTTTCATCACGGCCTGGAGACCCGGGAAGTTCCGGTACATCCGGATGTGCTGGTCGTGGGCGCCGGTATTGCCGGCATGCAGGCGGCGCTGGATATCGCAGCCGCCGATCACAAGGTTTATCTTGTGGAAAAATCCAGCACCATCGGCGGCCACATGCTTCAATTCGACAAGACATTTCCAACCCTGGACTGCGCGGCCTGTATCGGCACGCCCAAAATGGTGGATGTGGTTCAGCACCCCAATATCAAACTCCTGTCGTACAGTGAAGTGACGGAGCTTTCCGGTTATATCGGCAATTATACGGCCAAAATCCGGCGGCTTCCGCGTTACATAAAAGAAGGCATCTGTACAGGCTGCGGGGAGTGCGCCACGGTATGTCCAGTGATTCTGCCCAGCGAGTGGGATGAAGGTTTGGGGAACCGGAAAGCCGTTTTCCGGGCGTTTCCTCAGGCGGTGCCCATCACCTTCTGTATTGATAAAAATGACCGGGCCCCCTGCGTGGGCGTGTGTCCTGCCCATGCCAATGTTCAGGGCTATATCCAGCTCATCAAACAGAAAAAGTACAAGGAAGCGGTGCAGCTTATCATGGAGCGGATTCCCCTTCCCGGTGTCCTGGGACGGGTCTGTCCGCATCCCTGCGAGCTGAAATGCCGGCGGGCCGAAGTGGATTCGGCCGTCGCCATTCGGAATTTAAAGCGCTTCGCCGCGGATCAGGTGGATTTTAAAACACTCGATATCCCGCTGATCGCAGAAAAATATCAGAAAATTGCGGTCATCGGCTCGGGTCCGGCAGGGTTGACGGTTGCCTTTGATCTGAGGCTGAAAGGCTACGGCGTTCATATTCTGGAGGCTCAGCCCAAACTTGGCGGCATGCTGCGATATGGTATTCCCGACTACCGCCTGCCGCAAACCGTGCTGGATGCCGAGATCGATTATATTCTTCGTATGGGGGTCACGACAC
>JAPLJE010000365.1 GCA_026388755.1 Deltaproteobacteria bacterium
TCTGGCAATTCACCGGGCCTTCGGTTGTAAAAAATTTCATGATCATGCCTCTTTCTGCCAAGACACTTCATCCAACTTGAAGCAGGTCAAATCGGCTGTCGAACTACCGGATATTCAGAATGAATCCGGCGATCATCATTTCACCCCCCTGGTTAAGGGGCTATGAGACGATTCCTCAGATTCCTTTTTGATGGAAGACTTATTCCTGTAAAATAAGATCTTCAAGGGAGATTTTCAATGAATGATACGAATCAGCCGATTCCCGCTGCTGCCAGAAAACCGGCGTGAATGGCATCGTTGATTTTTCCGGGTTTGATGCAGTCGCCGATGACCGCAAAGGGGATTTTGAGCGATTCAACTTCACGGGAAAGACGCTGAACCGGCCGGGAGCCGGAAGCCAGGATCACCGAATCGAAGGGCTCCTGGAAGGATTCGCCGTCTTTTTCATACGTTAGGGTTCCGTTGTGAATGGAAATCACTTTTGTGCTGGTATGCACTTTGACCCCATAGCGCTTCAGGTTGTCGGTCAGGATCCATTTGGTGGATTTGCCAACATCCTTTCCGGCCTTGGGCAGCATTTCATACACCGTCACCCTGGAAGAACCCTGAAACATCAGCTCCCTAAGACGCTCAACACTTTCCGCCTCGTAGGTAAAGAGAAAGTGCAGGATTTCCGGAGTGATGGTTCCCTTGGCTGCCACAAACAGCGCAGTTTCAAGTCCAACGGCACCGCCGCCGATGATCGCCACCTGTTTTCCCAGAAGGGGGTTTTCGCCAAGCACTTCCCAGGCGTTGAATACTCCCGGATCCGTTGCGCCCGGGATCGGCGGAATCAGGGCTTCGGCACCTTCCGCGATCAGGACGAATTCCGGATTTTTACTTTGTATCAGGTCCATATCTACAGAAGTGTTCAGATAAAGCGGAATCTGAAGTTTACGGATCATGGCCCAATAATACCGGACATACTCCAGGATCTCCCGCTTGTGCGGCGGGGCTCCGGCCATCCATAGCTGGCCGCCGATGTCCGGGCTCTTTTCATAAAGCGCGACCCGATGACCGGCCTGGGTTGCGGTAACGGCCGCTTCCAGCCCGGCCGGACCGGCACCCACGATCATGACCCGTTTTGGGTTGTTGGTTTTATGAATATTTCGCTCGGTTTCGAAACCGGCACGCGGATTTCCGATGCAGAACACCGGCTGGCCGCTGAAAACCTGATCCGTGCAGCCCTGAGAGCAGGCCACGCAGGGACGGATTTCATCGGCCCTGCCTTCTAAAGCTTTCAGGGGCCACTCAGGATCCGCGATCAGCACCCGGCCCAGGTTGACCATGTCGGCATAGCCGTCGGTCAGAATCTTTTCTGCGGTTGCCGGATCCGTAATCCGATTGGATGCCATGACCGGAACGGACACGGCCCGCTTGATGTTCAGAGCCAGATACGCGTAAGCAGAGCGGGGAAGCTCCATCGGCAGCTGCGGAACCCGGGATTCATGCCATCCGCCGGTGATGTTGATGGCATCCACTCCTGCCCTTTCATAGACTCTGGCTATTTCCGGGGTTTCCATATCGCTGTTGCTGCCGGGAACAAAATCATTACCCGCCATGCGAATGGTAATGGGATAATTATTCCCCAATGCCGCTCGCATCTTTTCAATCAACTCCCGGGGAAACCGGGTCCGGTTTTCAAAACTGCCGCCGTAAGCATCGGTCCGCAAATTTCGGATGGGAGATAAAAACTGGGATACGAGATAGCCGGCAGAGGCAATGATTTCGACCCCGTCAAATCCGGCGGCTTTGGCACGAAGTGCTGCCTGAACAAAGCGGTTTTGAACCTCCTGAATATCCTCAAGGGTCATTTCCCGCGGCGTTACCCGGGAGTAGCTGGAAAACACCGCGGACGGCGCAATGGGTTCCTTGCCATCGATCAGAATGGGATGAGAATAAGCCCCGGCATGAAAAAGCTGAACCCAGGCTCTTGCGCCCCCGTCATGAATAATTCCGGACAGTTTCTGAAAAGACGGCAGTGCCTCATCACTGGCCAGGGACAGGGCCAGAAGCCCGGAGCCCAGAAAATCCA
>JAPLJE010000318.1 GCA_026388755.1 Deltaproteobacteria bacterium
CCGCCATCATGATGACGGCAGCCAGAACAGACTGGGGCAGATGGTAGAGCAAAGGGGTAAAAAACAGCAGTGCAATCACCACCGCAATGCTGGTAAAGACACTGGAAAGTCCGGATACGGCGCCAGCCTGAAGGTTTACGGCAGACCTTGAAAATGAACCCGATGTCGGATAGCTTTTGCCGATTGCCCCCAGGATATTGGCCAGTCCCTGGCCGATGAGTTCCTGATTGGGGTCCAGTCTCTGACCGGTTTTCCCGGCCATGGCCTTGGCAATGGAAATGGCCTCCATGAATCCCAGAAGGGAAATGATGGCTGCGTAGGGAAAAAGCTGGCCGATAATATTCAGGCGGATTGTTGGAATGGTAAATGCAGGCACCCCTTTGGGAACGGTTCCAACAACTTCACCGCCGCCGATCATTCTGATTTTATCCAATTTCAGCGGAGAATTTCCCAAACGGATCCGCCAGATCCGTCCGTCGGTTTTTGCATCCTGCGGAACATTGTCCTTGGGAAAAAAGTTCAGGGAACCATCTGCCTGCTGAATGCCGACAAATAAAAAATTGCGGATTTCTTCCCGATAAATCTGTGCGTCGTAATTGATCAGATCGCATTTGGTGGAAAGCATTTTATCCTGGTGTTCGGCTTCAAGGGTGGCCAGCAGATCATGTCTGTGTTTGGCATCTTCAATTTGCTTGTTGATTTCAGTGCGCTTTTCAGCGATGGGGGCCAGGGAGTTGACGGCGGAATTGAATTTCTCCACCATTTCAATGGCTCTTTTGGAGTTGATGGCCGTGATATTTGCGGTGATATCATGTTCGAAATTCATGGTCCATGAAAGGACGGTGGTAATGACAACAGCCACCAGAACATTGGGAATTTTGGGCGCCATCCGTTTGAGTCCATACATGATGGCAAACGCCAGAACCCCCATGGCCAGGGTGGTCCAGTGCGTATAATGCATGGCTGCCTGAACGACTTTGATGATGGTTTCATAATGATGGGGGGCGTTGTCAACGTTCACGCCGAACATTTTTGAAAGCTGAGAGGTGGCGATGATAATGGCGGCGGCATTGGTAAAACCGTTGACCACCGGATGGGAAAGAAAATTGACCACCAGGCCCAGCCTGAGAACCCCGAGGCTGAGCTGGAAAACGCCCACCATCAGCGCCAGCAAAATGGCGTAGACGATGTAGCCTTCACTGCCGGCAGTGGCCAGCGGCGCCAGAGACGCCGATGTCATCAGGGATACCACCGCAACCGGTCCGGTTGCGAGCTGGCGGCTGGAACCAAAAAGAGAGGCGATCATGGGCCGGAGAAACGAAGCGTACAGGCCATAATAAGGCGGCAGGCCGGCAAGCTGTGCATAAGCCATGGATTGAGGGATCAATACGAGCGCCACTGTCAATCCGGAAAGTGCATCGACTCTGAGGTCTGATACAGTGTAATTTTTAAACCAGGCCAAAAACGGAAAAAATCGCTTTAACATGCATTCCACCTATCCTGTAACGGGTTTATTTTCCAGCATCCTCCTGCAGGATGCAATCAGTTCATTAAACAGCGCGCCGGCGTCATAAAGATTATAGAGTTTAAAACGCACCATCCCATCCACCATCGTAAATACAATCAAGGCTGTTTTTCTGGCGGGCATGGGGCCGATGGACCCATCGGCCTGGCCGGCCAGAAGGGCCTGTTCAAAAATATCCACAAAACAGTTGTAAATGGACTCTAAATGTTCCCGGCAAACCGGGTTGACTTCCGCCAGTTCATAAGGATATCTGCGGTGAAGTAGTAAAAAAAGATCTTCTTTTAATCCGGCCAGATAGAGATAAAAGGATATCGCTCCCTCCATCATTTCAATGCCGGTTTCGAATTTTCTGTTCTCGGTATAACGGTTAAATTCGGACAGAATGTCTTCTTTGGCGGCTTTTAAAATTTCGAGAAAAATGTCCTGTTTGGTTTTAAAATGGTAAAAAATTGTGCCTTCCGCCGCACCGGTGGTTTTGGACAATTCGGCCATTGAAGTGTCTTTAAATCCTTTTCTGGCAAAAAGTTGCATGGCCACTTGAAGAATAATCTCTTTTTTTTTCATGGATAAATCCCTGTAAAATTAAACTGAGTACTCAGTCGGTTTTTTAAATATCGCAATAAAACAGAGGTGTCAACTTAAAAATGACTTTCAAAAAAGATGATCATTTGCGAAAGCCGGGGACCGCAGTTATGAATCATTCGGGTTGCCGGATTGTCAACATTATCAATAAACTCGCATTGTGAGCCTTCGGCCAAGACCATTTATTGTCGAAACAAAAATACTTGACAAGTCACATTATGGCTGCGATATAGCTATTCAACTATCATCCTGTAAGTGAACGGCATTTGCTGTAACGGGGTTTCCACGTGACGCAAAGGAACAACGTGAAATGTTGATTGATATGAAAGGATGCCGGATTCCAGTCACAATTTTCAACAAATATAAAGGTGAAGGGAGGTGAAATTATGTTGGGATTAACTGACGGTGGAATTATTGCTGCTTACCTGCTGGTGATCGGCAGCGCTGGCCTTTGTATTATTTATGGTTGGATTAATTGGGGAAAAGATTAAAGAGAGGGGAATTTACAGATGGGTCGTTCAATATTTTTTATTATTCTGGCAGTTTATCTGGGAATTATCGCATTTTTAAGTTATCTTGGCTATAAACAGACAAAGAGTTCCAAAGACTACATGGTTGCCGGAGGAAATGTTCATCCCTATCTTATGGGATTAGCTTATGGTGCATCATTTATATCAACATCTGCTATCGTGGGTTTTGGAGGAGCCGCTGGTGTTTATGGAATGAGCCTGTTATGGCTGACCGTCTGCAACATCCTGATTGGTGTCTTCATCGCCTTTGTTTTCTTCGGTAAGAAGACTCGAGCCTTAGGTCAACAACTGAATGCTTTCACTTTCCCCGAGCTCTTGGGCAAACGGTATAATTCAGTCTTTATCCGGCGTTTTTCTGCATCCTTATTCTCCTTTGTTATGCCGTTATATGCAGCCGCAGTTCTGATTGGTGGTGCCCGCTTTTTGCAGGAATCCATGCAACTGGACTTTACGACATCCGTTTGGATCTTTTCCATCGTTGTTATGCTCAATGTGTATTTCGGTGCTTTAAGGGGTATTGTCTATACAGACGCCTTCCGTGGAACACTTGATTTTGGAATTATGGCGATTATATTAGTCTCCACTTACGTAAAATTAGGTGGCATCTCAGGTGCTCATGCTAAACTTGATGCCATGAAAAGCATGGTACCGGCGGCATTGGCTGCTCAAGGCCATATGGGTTGGGCTTCAATGCCCCTTTTTGGCTCGCAAACCTGGTGGTTTGTTTTCTCGACCCTGGTGCTTGGCGTAGGAATTGGAGTTCTGGCCCAGCCCCAGTTAATCGTTCGTTTTCTCATGGTAAAATCCTCCAAGGAGATTAACCGGGCTGTTATGTTCGGGTCAACCTTTATTCTATTTATGACCGGAGTGGCTTTCACGGTTGGCGCTCTATCCAATGTTTTCTTCAAAGATGCAATGGGTAAAATTTCCATCGCAGCAACCGCTTCAGCAGCTTTTCCTAATGGTAACTCAGACAATATTATCCCCCTATTTATCTCCCAGGCGATGCCTTCCTGGTTAACCTATCTTTTCCTCTTGGGCCTTTTGGCAGCCGCCATGTCAGCCTTAAGCGGCCAGTTCCACATGATTTCCACATCAATTAGTTACGATCTTAACCCCAGTGCCGGTAAAAATGAACATAAAGCAGTAACGCTCGGTCGCATAGGGACCATTATTGGTTTCGTTTTAACAATGATTGTGATATTCCAACTTCCCGGCAGTATTATTCCCATTGCAACAGCGATCTTCTTCGGACTCTGCGCCGCAGGTTTTTTGCCGATGTATGTTGCTGCTCTATATTGGAAACGCGTGAGCACGCCAGCAGCCATTTCAAGTATGTTGGCCGGTGCGGGAACCTATATTTACATGGTTCTTTTCGTGCATGCGAAAGAAGCTGGTATTTTTGGACTATGCAAAATGCTCTTTAATAAAACAACACTCTCTTCTGCCCCGTGGACTTACATCGACCCGATGGTGGTTGCCTTACCTGTAAGCATCACCGTTATCGTTGTCGTTTCTTTATTATCCAAAACCCAACCATTTGTTTTCAATACAGCGCAAGGTGCTTTTAAGTAACTGCATCTTCTCTGTGCCCTCTATGGATAGATTTTTATGGTTGGAACGATGATCCAGGCCAAAAACCAGGATGTTGTCAAAAAACATCTTGGTTTTATTATTTAAAGTTCATGAATATAATTCAATATGTATAATATATTTTTTTCTTGACTTCTGATCACACTCTGCCTATTAATCAAAAGTAGTTACAATGTGATTAAAATGTGATTGTTGTTTGTTGATACTTTGATAATTCATGATCTCCGGCCATCACAACAGAAAGGAGTCAATTGTATGAAATTAAAACAAATATCCATTTCCATAGAAAACTCTCCGGGCAGGCTTTACGAAATCACCCGCGCCCTCGGAGAGGCAGGGATCAATTTAAGGGCATTGAATCTTGTGGACAGCGGCGATTTCGGCATGCTCCGGCTTCTCGTGTCTGATTTGGCCAAAACCCGTAGAATCATGATGGAAAACCACATGCCGGCCCGGGTGGACGATGTGGTGGCTGTTGAGATCGAAGATAAACCGGGAAGACTGTCCGAGGTGCTCAAGCCCCTCATGGATGCCAGAATCAACGTCATGTATATGTATGCATTTATCGGCATGTCCTCAAACAATGCCATCATGATTTTCCGCTTCAGCGACAATGACAAGGCCATCGAAATTCTTCTGGCCAGCGGGGTCAGGCTGCTGGATGCCGAAGCCTTCGGCATCCTGGAAACCGAAAGCTGATGTTTTGATATCAAAGGGGAGAATATTCCATGGATGAGAAACCGGAATTTTGCCCGCGATCCTTTGCGGTCATCGGAGCAGGTCCCGTAGGATGTATTGTGGCGGCTTTTCTTGCCAGAGGCGGATATGAGGTGACCCTGTGTGACGTCATTCCCGCATTGATTGAACCTGCAATGAGCCCCGGAATTCTGATTGAGGGTGCGGAAAATCTTCAGCAGTCTGTTACCCGGGTCTGCACGCAGATCGATGAACTGGCGGATCATATGCCGGATGTGATCTTCATCACCGTAAAAGCCAATGTGCTTCCCCTCATCTCTTCCGCCATCGAGGGGTTTTACCGGGAAGGCATGTACATCATCAGTTGGCAGAACGGGATAGACACGGAGCTTGAAATTGCCAAGGTTTTGGGCCGGAAACCGGCCATGCGGGCCGTTGTCAATTACGGGTGCGGACTGATCAAGCCGGGTCATGTGAAAATAGCCTTTCATCATCCGCCGCATTATCTGCAGGAGATGGACCCGGACTCCAGACCGGCAGCCATTGCCATTGCCGAAGCGCTGAGCACAACCGGGCTCTTGACCCGGCACACCGACAGCATCGTTTCGATGGTCTGGCGAAAAGGAATCCTGAATGCCTGCATGAATCCGGTTTGTGCGGTGACCGGACTGACCATGGCCCAGGCCATGGGAGACCCCATCGTGTTTCAGATTGTGGATGCCCTGATCAAGGAATGCGTTAAGGTGGCAAGGGCAAATGAAATCAATCTGGGTTGGGATTTTTATCCGGGGGCCATCGAATACATGAAAAAGGCAGGCGATCACAAGCCTTCGATGCTGATGGACATAGAAAACAAGCGTCGTACCGAGATTGATTATATGAACGGGAAATTCATCGAATATGGCGCCCAGGCAGGCATCGAAACGCCCTATAACATCATGATCCGCTCTCTGGTCAAGGCCATCGAATCTAAAAAATAATGCGCTTCTGACTACTTAAACAGATGGATTCAATCCCATGAAGGATTTTCAAGCTGTATTTGCCGGAATTGATGTTGGCGCGTCGCGAACCAAGGTTGTCATTCTCGATCGCGGGCATCAGCTCATCGGCAGAGCCGTGGTCAAATCCGGAACGGATTTTGAGGCGGCTTCCCACCAGTGTCTGACTCTGGCCCTGGATATGGCAGGCTGTTCAGCCGTACAGATTGCAAAAGCGATGACGACCGGTTACGGCAGAAAAAATGTGGCCATTTCCCAGGAGTCCAAAACCGAGATCAGTTGCCATGCCAGAGGATGCTATTATTATTTCCCCCAATCCATCTCGATCATCGACATCGGAGGCCAGGACAACAAAATCATCAAACTGGATGCATCCGGAAGACGCCTCAGTTTCAAAATGAACCGAAAATGCGCTGCCGGAACCGGGGCGTTCCTGGAAGAAATGTCCGCGCGTCTGGATATCCCGCTTGAAAACCTGGACAGCCTTGCCCGGCAGTCCCTGAGCATGGTTGAACTGGGGAGTTTCTGTACGGTTTTTTCGGCAACCGAAGTGCTAGAAAAGATCCGTCAGGGGAAAAAGGTTCCGGACATTGTAAAAGGCCTGTTTTTTTCGGTCATCAAACGGGTCATGGAGATGGACTCTTTGTCCGAGCATGTGGTGATGACCGGAGGGGTCGTGGCGCACAATGCCTATCTGGTTCAGATGACGGAGGAAATGATCGGCAGGCCCATCCTGGTTCCGGAGTATCCTCAGCTTACCGGCGCGCTGGGAGCTGCCTTGTACGCAATGGAGAATCACCCGCATCAAGATTCTGAGAAAATATGTTAACTTCGAAAGGTGACGGACATGGCTGAAGAAAAAAAAGTGGTTCGAAAGAAAATTGAAGCGACGGTCCAGATGAATCGCTATATGTCGGATTATTTTTATGAGCTGAATGAGGCGGATAAAACACGCAGCCGGAAAATTGCCTGGTGCACCAGCGTGGGGCCTGCTGAAATC
>JAPLJE010000611.1 GCA_026388755.1 Deltaproteobacteria bacterium
CCGGTTCACATATCTGGTTGGCAAGCCCGATGGACAGGGCCTCGTCTGCACCGACCCTTCGGCCGGTAAATATAAGCTCTTTGGCCTTGCCCTTCCCCACAAGCCGGGGAAGCCGCTGGGTTCCGCCAGCGCCAGGAATAATGGCCAGCCGGGTTTCGGTAAGCCCCATCAAGGCTGTTTTGGATACAATTCGAATATCGGAGGCCAGAGCAAGCTCGGTGCCGCCTCCCAAGGCAATGCCGTTGACTGCGGCAATGACGGGTTTGTTCAGGTATTCAATGGCAGTAAACAGATTTCGAATGGTCAGAATATATTCCTTGACCTGGGCAGGGCTCATGGTGGCCCGTTCCTTTAAGTCTGCGCCGGAGCAAAATGCTTTTTCGCCTGCGCCGGTAATAATGACAACACGGACATCCGGCATAAACCGGATCGCCTCCACCTCCTTCTGCAAGGCCCGAAGCAGCTCAAAACTCAGCGAATTCATCACGCCTGGACGGTTCAACGTCAGCAGGATAACGCCGTCCTTTTCTTCCTTCAGTAAGATATTCTCTTCCATATTTCTCCGATAACGATCATATTTTATTTAGTGTCTGAACGGAAAATGCGTTTAGATAAAATCCGAAATTTAAAACAAATTCAAATGTCAGAATGATAAAAACTATCTACCCCTTGTCCCCTGACATCAGCACCCGATATACCGTGAGATCACGATTCTCTGGACCTCTGATGTGCCTTCGCCGATTTCAAGAAGCTTCTGATCCCGGAAGAACTTTTCGACGCCGTAATCCTTCATCAGTCCGTAGCCGCCGTGAATCTGAACCGCATGATTCACCACCCGGCCCATGACTTCAGAGCAGTAAAGCTTGGCCATGGCAGCCTCTTTTTCAAAAGGCCGGTGTAGGTTTCTCAGCCAGCAAGCCTTATACATCAGATTCCGGGCGCATTCGATTTCCATGGCGCAGTCTGCCAGCTTAAAGGCAATTGCCTGGAATTTGCAGATCGGCTGACCGAACTGAACCCGTTCCCTGGCGTATTTCAGGGCGGCATCATAAGCCCCCTGTGCGCCGCCAAGACCCATGGCTCCAATGGAAAGCCTTCCGCCATCCAGGGTTTTCAGCATCTGGTGAAATCCATCCCCGTGTTTTCCCAGAATACTGCTGTCCGGCACCCGCACATTGTCAAAGTAAAGCTCAGCGGTATTGGACGATCGCCACATCATTTTTTTGTGCATGGGAACGGCTTTGAACCCCGGAGTTCCGCTTTCAACCAAAAAACAGGTATATTCCGGCCTGCCATTGGAACGGGTTCCGGTGATGGCCTGAACCGTAACGCCCATCGTCATCTCGCACGCGGCATTGGTGATAAAAATTTTCGAGCCGTTGATGACCCAATCATTTCCGTCTTGAACGGCAGTGGTCTTGCTGCCGCCGGCGTCTGATCCGGCTGTCGGTTCTGTAAGGCCAAAGCCCCACAGCGCCTTTCCGGAACACAGTCCGGGTAGATATTTCTTTTTCTGCTCTTCGGAACCGAAATAATAAAGGGGTCCGATGCCCAGCGAATTTCCGGCGGCAACCGTTGCGGCCTGAGAACCGTCAACTCTGGCAACCTCCTCCACGGCGATGATATAGGACAGATAGTCCATGCCCTGGCCTGCATAATCTTCCGACACAAACATGCCAAACAGACCGATATCTCCCATTTTTCGGGTGAGTTCCGGAGAAAAAGTCTCTGTTTCATCCAGATCTGGGGCAATGGGGGCGATTTCGCTGAGAGAAAACTTTCGAACTTCCTTGCGGATCATTTCCTGTTCTTTTGTAAGATCAAAATCCAACGGATTTCCTCCTTTTCGGCAACTATGGAAAGAATGGAACAAAACCGGATTGACAACAATAATTTTCAGATAACGACTGACCATGATTGATGATTTCTAAAAAGCCATGAACCATAATGCATCTCAATTATTCACTATATATGAACGAGCGCTCAGTCAAATTACCCTATCATGTCATTTTTGATTTTGTCAAGTGTTTATCAATCGAGATAGGGCTGTGTCCGGGATAGTTCAAGTTCAAAAACACGTCAGCCGAGAAATGGAATTTTACGGGTTAAAGATTATGAGATTTTTACGCGTTCAACATAATTGAAAAGAAAATCAATTAAATTTATGGTAAAAGTGAAAGAAAGATGTCAGAAGTTGGGAGACGGAAGTCAGAAACCCGTAACGCTTTACTTATACCCCATGAAAGGCAGTTTGTTGGAGCCACAATCCCAGGAACAGTCACAGCTACTGACCGGTGTGTCCGCTGATCCGGGTGTCTATTTGATGAAAGACGCCTCGGGCAAGGTGATTTATGTGGGTAAAGCAAGGAATTTGAAGAAACGTCTGAATTCCTATTTCAACAGACCGGAACATCCGGATCCGAAAACCGCGGTTCTGGTGAATAAAATTGCCTCAATCGAAAC
>JAPLJE010000328.1 GCA_026388755.1 Deltaproteobacteria bacterium
CCGGACTGAACCTCTTGCACATAATCCTGAACCCCTGCCCTGGCCAGATCCAGGAGCCTGGCATATTGTTTGACAAAGCGGGGAACATGCCGATCGGTCAGCCCCAGAAGGTCGTGAATCACCAGAATCTGGCCGTCGCAAGCTGGCCCGGCGCCGATGCCGATCGTTGGAATTTTCAGCTTTTGGGTAATGGTTTCCGCAATATCGGAGGGGATGCCTTCCAGCACCACGGAAAACGCGCCGGCAGCCTCGACCTCAAGGGCATCGGCCAGAAGACGGTCTTCGTCCCGTGGAACCCGGTATCCCCCCATCTGATGAACCGACTGGGGGGTTAAGCCGATATGGGCCTGGACGGAAATGCCGGCCAGGGATATGGCCTTGATTACGCCGCTCACGGAAGCCCCCCCTTCCAGCTTGACAGCCGCGGCTCCGCCTTCCTTGATGAACCGTCCGGCATTGGCCACGGCGGTTTCAATGCCGGTGTGATAGGACATGAACGGCATGTCGCCAACCACCAGCGCATGCTGCGCAGCCCGAGTGACAATCTTCGTGTGATAAATCATTTCATCCATGGTCACCGGCAGGGTGCTGGAATGGCCCTGAACCACCATGCCAAGGGAATCTCCCACCAGAATCAGATGGACGCCCGATGTATCCACCAACCTTGCCAGGGGGTAATCATAAGCAGTCAGGGCGATTATTTTCTCGCCTTTTTCCTTCATCTTATACAGGGTCGGAATGGTAACCGGGGAAGTCATTAAGGGTCTCTCCTTGAAATGTAAAAGGGCTACCGCGATTGTTTATATTCCAGGGCTGCCCGGATGAATTCCCGGAACAGGGGGTGGGGATCCATAGGCCTGGATTTAAATTCCGGGTGAAACTGGCATCCCAGAAACCAGGGATGGTTTTTCAACTCGACAATCTCAACCAGCTCACCGTTGGGGGACAGGCCGCTGATCACCAGGCCTTTTTCCCGAAGGCGTTCCTTATAGGCATTGTTGAACTCATACCGGTGACGATGCCGTTCGGAAATATCCGTTAATCCATAGGCCTTTTCCGCCAACGTATCGGATTCTAAACTGCAGCGATAGGCGCCCAGCCGCATGGTTGCGCCTTTGTCCGATTCGGCGTCCCGTTTTTGAATCGTGTGCGTCTGTTCGTCATACCACTCCAGCATCAGGTAGATAACGGGGTGAGCGGTGAATTCGTTGAATTCCGAGCTGTGGGCATCCTGAATGTCGGCGACATTCCGGGCAAACTCGATCACCGCGATCTGCATGCCCAGACAGATGCCAAAATACGGAATCCGATTTTCCCTGGCGTATTTGACGGCGCAGATCTTGCCCTCGATACCGCGCGGGCCGAACCCACCCGGTACCAGAATGCCATCGGCCGATGAGAGCACGACCTCGCAGGAAGCGGAATCCAGGGTTTCAGAATCGATAAACATTAGATTGACCCGGCTTTCATTGGGAATGCCGCCGTGGTATAATGCTTCGTTCAGGCTTTTGTAAGATTCGGTCAAATCCACGTATTTCCCGACAATGGCGATCGTCACTTCATGTTTGGGGTTCTTGAATTTGCGAATCAGTTCTTCCCAGTTTTCCAGCCGGGGCGCCCTTGTCCAGATATGCAGCAGTTCCACGATCTTGTCATCGAGCCCTTCCTTGTGGAAATTCAACGGCACTTCGTAAATACAGTCCACATCCTTTGCTGTAATGACCGCATCTACTCCGACATTGCAGAACAAGGCAATTTTCGACTTGATTTCCTTGGAAAGGTTTCTATCGGCCCGGCATAACAGAATATCGGCTTGTATACCGATGCTGCGAAGTTCCTTGACGCTGTGCTGGGTGGGTTTGGTCTTCACTTCCCCGGCAGTTGAAATAAAGGGGACCAGGGTCAGGTGAATGTAAAGAACATTTTCCTTTCCCACATCCGCCTTGAACTGGCGGATCGCCTCCAGAAACGGCAGGCTTTCGATGTCGCCGATCGTGCCGCCGATTTCAACGATAACGATATCGACGTCCGTGGTTCCCAGCTTGATGCTGGACTTGATCTCATCGGTAATGTGGGGAATGACCTGAACCGTTCCGCCCAGATACTCCCCCTTGCGCTCCTTGGTGATGACCGAATGGTAAATCTTTCCGGTGGTGAAATTGCTGTTTTTCCCCAGCTTGGCATGCGTGAAGCGTTCATAATGCCCCAGGTCGAGATCGGTCTCCGCACCGTCGTCCGTCACGAAGACCTCGCCATGCTGAAAGGGATTCATGGTTCCCGGATCCACATTGATGTAAGGATCCAGTTTTTTGATGGTCACACGCAGGCCTCTGCTTTCCAGCAGCGCGCCGATGGCGGCGGAAGCCAAACCTTTTCCCAGGGATGACAGAACCCCGCCGGTTACAAAGATATATTTTGTGCTTGAGCCCATAATGTCCTCAGCCTTTCTTAAAACACATCATCGGAAAACCTGGCGCTTTCTCCCAGTTCTTCTTCAATACGCATAAGCTGATTGTATTTGGCAATCCGGTCGCTGCGGGACATGGAACCGGTTTTAATCTGGCCGCCGTTTACGCCCACAGCCAGATCGGCAATAAAGGAATCCTCGGTTTCTCCGGACCTGTGGGAGATGACTGTAGAATATCCGGCCTGCCTGGCGATTTCGATGGCATTCAGGGTTTCGGTCACGGTTCCGATCTGATTCAGCTTGATCAGAATCGCATTGGCAATCCCGATTTCAATGCCTTTCAAAAGGATTTCCGGGTTGGTCACAAAAATATCGTCTCCCACCAGCTGAACCTTGCTTTCCATTCTATCGGTCATCAGTTTCCATCCGTCCCAGTCCTGTTCCGCAAGCCCGTCTTCAATGGAAAAAATGGGATACCGTTCCACCAGGTCTTCATAATAATCGATCATGGCTTCGGAGGAGAGCTTCCGGTTTTCCGATTTCAGGGCGTATTCCTTCTTGCTGGTGTAAATCTCGCTGGCCGCGACATCCAGCGCAATGCCGATTTCATTTCCCGGCTCATATCCCGCAGCTTCAATGGCGTTCATGATGTATTTGATTGCCTCTTCATTTGACGCAAGATTTGGCGCAAATCCCCCTTCATCACCAACCGCGGTGCTCAGCTTGCCGTCTTTCAGGATTTTCTTCAGGCAGTGAAAGATTTCAGCGCCCATCTGTACGGCCTGGGTAATAGATTTTGCTCCGAATGGGATGATCATGAATTCCTGAATATCCAGGTTGTTTGCGGCATGGGCGCCGCCGTTAATAATATTCATCATCGGAACCGGCAAAAATCTGGCATTGATTCCACCCAGATACCGGTAGAGCGGAAGGCCATACGCCTGGGCAGCCGCGCGCGCCGCGGCCATGGATACCCCCAGAATGGCGTTGGCGCCCATTTTGGCCTTGTTGGGAGTGCCGTCCAACTCGATCATGAGTTTATCAATGAGCATCTGATTGGCAGCATCTTTCCCCAGCAGCAGCGGGAAAATCTCATTCATGACATTGTTGACCGCTGTTACCACCCCTTTGCCGCCATACCGCTTGGCGCGTTTGTTTCGCAGCTCAAGGGCCTCCCGGGTTCCGGTGGACGCGCCCGAAGGAACCGCAGCCCGCCCCATGGCCCCACAAGCAAGAAACACGTCCACTTCTACGGTTGGATTGCCTCTGGAATCCAATATTTCTCTGGCCTTGATATTGACGATTTCTGTCATGTTGCCCCCCCCCTTTTTATGGTCTATTTGATATCTATATGATATGATCGGATTCAATACAATATAAAAACTTTTGTTACTCTTGTTCTGGATAGATGTCAAGCAGCCGTGGAACCATATTATCGGCTTATTCAAAGAAATAAGATGTAATTTCAAATGATTGGAAAATTCTATGAAAGACCTGGATCTTTATCAAAAAGCGCATTTGCTGGTTGCAGCCCGCAGGGCATTCGCCTGGCTGTTCGGGATCATTCCAAAATCGAAGAAATCCCCAGAGGCATATCTGAAACCCTTCTGGACAAGGAACTCAAGAATTTTCAGATCGCCCGAAAAGGGTTCACCCAAAAAATCGAAAGCTTTCAGGCTGCTCAGGCTGAAAAGAAAAAACAGATGTTTGCGGAACTGGAAAAAAAGCTTAAAACAGGCTTGGAAAAGAAATAGGGTATGGGCAAATCAGGACGAATCGGGCGTAATACATGACCCTATTCAAAGAAGCCATCCATCTCAAAATCCTTCAGATGATTGAGGATCACGCGGATAAAATCACTTCCCGCGATCTTGAGAAAAAAATCGTTCAGCGGAGTTCTGTCGGGCGGCGGGAATTTCAGGCTGCGCTGAAGGCGCTGATGGCAGAAGGAGAGCTGGCCTATACCTATCTTTACGGATGCACATTTATCGAAAAATCCTTTAACAGACCGGTTCGGGTAGGATCACAGGTGATACTGACTCCGCCGGAACGCCATCCGGTGCTTGACGGATCCGATATCGCCGTGATGCTTCGGCCGGGAGCATCCTTTGGCTGCGGCCAGCACCCCACCACCCGGCTGGCTATTCAGGGAATCGAATATGCCTTAAAAACGCTTCGCGTCTGTGATGGCATCCCGAATGCAACCCTGCTGGACATCGGCACGGGCTCCGGAGTGCTGGCCATCTGCGCTTTAAAGATGGGAATTCATCGGGCAAAGGGAACGGACATGGACCCCTGCGCCATTGCCGAAGCCAGGGAAAACGCCCAAATCAACGGCCTGTCACAGCGGTTTACAGTACTGGATGTACCTGTCGAGGAAATCAACGGGCAATTTCATCTGATTGCCGCCAATCTCCGATATCCGACACTGGCACGGTTAAGTCCTTACATTGCATCGCATATCTGTGGAAAGGGCACGGCTGTGCTTTCAGGAATTCGGGAAGAAGAGGCAGAAGAGGTTAAATGGATTTATGCCGGACTGAATCTGGAATGCCGGTGGGAGGCAACTGAAGACAGATGGGCAGGACTTGTCCTGTCAAAACGGAAGCATCCCCTGAATCAGCCAGTACTATCCCCTCCTGTATAACCTGTTTATTTTACTTGGGTCAAACAGGACTGAAGCCATGAGTTATTTGCTGTCATCAATTATTTTTGTTTCCGGTTTTTTAGTTTCCGGCTCGGCTTCTAATTTTTTTTTCATCTCAGCCTCGGCTTCTAATTTCCCGTCAGGATCGTCCATCGCCTTCTTGAAATTTTTAATGGACTTTCCCAGGGAATTACCCAGTTCCGGCAGTTTGCCGGGTCCAAAAATAATCAGGACAATGACCAGTATAACAATTAAATGCATCGGTGAAAAAATGCCTGAAAACATGACTTACCCTCCTCTTGAATGACCCATGAGCAACTGGCGATTTTTTGCATGTCGGCTCAACATGCCGATAAAAGGCTTATGCAGTTTTTGGCAACCGGATCACCATAACCGGCACATGACTTCTGCGGACCACCCGCATGGCAGTGCTGCCCATCATGGCGCCAGCCAGTATTCCGTGACCGTGCGTACCCATGACAATGACATCATAATCCGAAGCAATGGATTCTGCAATGATTTCTTCCACCGGATGACCGTTTCTCACCTTGATGTCCGCCGCCTTAAAGGGGCAGGATTCATTAGCCGCCGCTGTTTCCAAGCAGAACGCCTCGATTTTGCGAACCAGGATTTCCACAACTTCCTTTTTTCGGGTTCGCTGCAGTTCCTGCCATTTTTCAGCCCCCAGCAGATCAGCAACCTGCGCATTCATTTGATGGGAGATATCTTCGATGACATGAAGAACAACGATCTGGGCATCATGCCGGTTGGCCAGGTTTACCGCATATCCAAAAGCGTATTGGGCATTTTCAGACAGATCCGTGGCATACAGAATTGTTTTGATTTCAGGTATCATGACAGCTCCTTATGGCATGTTGCAGGGTGATATAAAGTAACATCTTCCTTTAATCTCCCCCTTTCGAAACAACAGCCATCTCAGGGGTTCTTTAGGTTGTCGGCCACAACTTCTGCAATATGCCTGACCTGAATCCGGCTGTTTCGTTTGTCCATTCCCCCGCGAAGCTGCAGCACGCAACCCGGACAGTCGGTTACCAGAACCTCGGCGCCGGTGTTTTCAACATGATCCAGTTTCTGGCGCAGAATCTCGGATGAGATCTCGGGAAATTCCAGGGAATAGGATCCCCCGAATCCGCAGCAAACATCTTCGTCCTTGCAGGGCACATAATCCAACCCCGCTGTTTTCAGAAGTTCACGCGGCTCCCGGGTCACACCCAGGCCCCGGCACAGATGGCAGGGGGAATGATAGGCAACCCGTGTTTGATTCTGAATAAAATCCCCAGGTGCTATTTTTAGAATATTGACCATAAACGAGCTAAAATCAATCAATTTCTCGTGAAGGATGCGCAATTTTTCGGCCATTTCCGGCTTTTTGGCCAGGAGCCGGGAATACCCGTCCTTCAGATGCGATCCGCAGGAAGCGCAAAGCACTAGAATGTAATCATAGCGCTCGGGATCCAGGGCTTCCAGGTTTTGAACGGCCACCGCCGCCGCAGTTTCCTCTTCGGCCATCATCACGGCCGGCAGTCCGCAGCAGCTCTGACCCAAGGGGTACTCCATCTGCACGTTATGGCTGGAAAGAAGCCGAACCAGGGAAAGGGCCTGCTCCGGAGACACGAAATCCACGACACACCCCCCGAAAAGCGCCACCCGATAGGCCGGATTCTGGATCTGCGGGCAGATTTTTGGCCACTGGTCCCGGAACGGCTTTTCCGCAAGCGCCGGAAGGGTTCGAAAATCATGAGCTTTTCCAAAAATAAACGGCAAGTGCCGCAGAACTCCCGCATCTTTTTGAACCAGGGGTTTTTGAAGGGTGGATGCCATCTTCAGCAGCGTATGGAACAGCCTGCGATTTTTCATGACCGCGGACAGAACGGTATTTTTGGCAGGCTTTGCGCCTTCATCTTTCAGGATATTGCCGTACACTTTCTTGATGAGGTAGGGAAGATCGATGTTGACCGGGCATACGGACTTGCAGGCCTGGCAGTTCAGGCAGTTCCGGACAATGGCCCGGGCATTGTCCTTACCATGATAAAAATAGGTCAGGATCAGGCCGATCGCACCGATATAGACGTGGCCCAGGGTATGGCCCCCGATTTTACCGTACACCGGGCAGACATTCGAGCAGGCCCCGCAGCGAATGCAGCGAAGGGCCTCTGAAAAGATCGGGTCTCTGGCCAGCTCCAGCCGGCCGTTATCCAGAAACACGATGTGAAGGATTTTTTTCCCCGTGGCGGACGCCGCGCATTCCACGGCCCCGGTAATCCAGGTAACATAAGATGTCAGGGCCTGGCCCGTGGCGTTTTTGGGCAGGACCTTGACGATGCGAAGGGCATTGGACAGATCCGGAACGAGCTTTTCCAGCCCCACCAGGGCCACATGAACCCGGGGAAGCGTAGTGGTCAGCCGGGCGTTTCCTTCGTTGCTGATAATTCCCAAGGTGCCGGTTTCGGCAATGGCCATATTGGCGCCGCTGATGCCCATGTCCGCAGCCAGAAAGGCCGGACGGAGTTCTTTTCGGGCCACCTTGACCATTCGGTCGATGTCTTCCAGATCCACGGGCGTTTTCGTGACATCGCCGAAAAGGGTTCCCACCTGCTGCCGGGAAAGGTGAATGGCCGGCATGACCATGTGGGAAGGCCCTTCGTGCCGCAGTTGAATGATCCATTCCCCGAGATCGGTTTCAGTCACCTTAAACCCCTCTGCTTCCAGATGATCATTTAAATGGGTTTCTTCCGCGGTCATGGATTTGGATTTGACAATGGTTTTTACGTCATTGTCCCTGCCGATTTTTGCAATGATCTCATTGGCTTCCTGAGCGGTTCCGGCCAGATGAACGATTGCGCCCGCGGCCTCCGCCCTGGCCTTGAACTGGAGAAACAGGCTCTCCAGTTGCGTCAGGGCCTGGTCCTTGCCTTCCGCGATCTGATCTTTCAAGGCATCCAGATCGATTCCCTCAAATGCCTTGGCTCGGGACACCTTGTAGGCGGATGCAAAATTGTCCAGGGCCTTTCTCAGAAACTGGTTCCCCAGGGCGGTTCTGATCCGGTCTTTGTA
>JAPLJE010000705.1 GCA_026388755.1 Deltaproteobacteria bacterium
CCGTTTCAAGTCCTGCCAATTCGGTTTCCAGATCAATCAGGGAATTCTTGCGATCCCCTTGCACGCCCAGGTCCTGGTGCAGCCGATCCAGCGCATCGGCCTCAGCCAGCAAGGCGGGCGAAATCCGGCAACTTGCCAGTTGGGTTTCCATTTTGGCGATCTGAGTCGTCAGGCGTTGGACTTCAGCAAAGGCATCGTCGGCCGCTTTCCGGGCGGCTCGCGTCCGCTCGACGAAATCGCTGGAAACGTCGGGCATCCAGGGAAGCGCTGCCAGTTTTCGCATTTCCTCACTTAAACGGCCTGCCGTGGGAAGCGCATCTTCGCATCGAATAATCCATTCCAAATCCCGGGCGAATCCAAGAATATCTTCTTCCAGCATAGCCTTATTTGCCTCGGCTGCCGCCATCTCCCGTTCGATCTTCTCCCATGCTTCCGGGTTTACTGCGGCATCCCGGCTCTGGCGCAGGAATTCCCTGTATTTGGCAGCTCCCGGCCGGATCGAAACATTGGCCACCGCGCGGCCCTTAAAGAGACGTTCGGATTCTTCCGTCAGCGCCGCCAGAACCCGTTGAACGGGGGTCCCACCCATGCTGGCCGAGAACAGGGCCTCGCCGATATCCCCTTGACCCCGGAGCAGCTCCTCCGCGCCTTCACGAAGTTCCCGCACCCCCAGACCAAACATCGTTGAAAAATAAGCCTGATCCACACTGCCCAGAAAAGGGATCAGCGAAGTGTCCTGAAGAGGGTTGCCACCTGCGTCCAGCAAGGTGTTTTTATTTCCCTTGCGGCGCTGGAACGAAAGTTTTTCTCCGGCACGGTTGCACACCTCTCCCTGGATTCGCAATTCCTTATAATCGTGCAGGAAATTGTCGGTCGACTGTCCGTGAATGCCAAAGAGCAGATCGCGAAAGGCGCGCAGCAGAGAGCTCTTCCCCGCTTCGTTGGATCCATAGATGACTTGCAGGTCGCCGCCCTGTTCGGGAAACCCGATATCCAGATTGGTAAAAGGCCCGAAGGCCGGGATGTGCAGCCGGTCAAATCTCATGTCCCCTGCCCTCCCTTGGTTCCCAGGGCATCCAGAATGATGGCCCTTACCTCTTCCCGAACTGCAAGGCTTCCCTCTCCCATCCAATCGGACTCCACTTCGCTGCGGATTTCACCCGGCAGCACGCCGAGCATCTCCTTGATTTCCTCAGGGAGATTTCCAGGTTCGATACTGGCATGTTCCAGGGTCTCCAGAACGATTCCGGTAAGGGCATCCCGCTCCGCAAGCTGCGCCAGGTCGTACACGGGAGATGTCGACACCTTGATTTGTTCAATCCAGACGACATCCTGACCCAGATCCTGAGAGCGGGCCAGGAGTTCAGCCCGCCAGCGGTGGGAATCCCGGTGAAGCGAGCCGTGCAAGGGTGTGGCTCCGGTGAAGACAATCCGGGCTGCGAGCAGCCGCCCCTCCGCTTCGCTCACCGCATGGGTCATCGATTGCGCGGCGCGATCGAGTGCTTCGGATTCCTCCGCCACTCCAGCAAGATCGATTTCAAGCACCCGCCACCGGACGACGTCCAGGTCGTGCCAATCCACACGCTCCACATCCAGGGAATCATTTACCGTCACCAGCCAGCAGCCGTGCGGTCCCGCCTCCCGGGCATCCCGACCCTGACAGTTTCCTGCGAACACGATCCAGGGATCCCGGCTGATCACCTCGGGTTGATGAATGTGACCCAGCGCCCAGTAGCCATAGCCTTTCTGACGCAAATCCGTTTCCGAACACGGAGCATATGTGTCGTGACCGGGACGGCCGGTCAGGCTGGTGTGCAGAAGCCCCATGTTGAACTTGCCGGGCACGGCAGCGGGATAATCCAGTACCAGATTTTCGGGCACAGCCCGGTTCGAAAATCCGCGACCGTGAATCACCATAGGATGTCCGGCCACTTCCCTGGACTCCGTCAACCGGGTGGAAAAGACATGCACATTCTTCGGCAAACTCAGTTTCCTGGAAATCACCGAGGCGGCGTCATGGTTGCCCGCAATCAGATAAACCGGGATGCCCTTGTCACACAAGCAGGCCATTTGCCGGCGAAAAAAGAGACCCGAGCTGTAATCCTTCCAATCTCCGTCATAGAGATCACCCGCAATGACCAGAAAATCGATGTTCTCATCTATCGCCAGTTGGATCAGGTTCTCGAAGGCCCGCCTTGTTGCGCCGCGCAGGACATCGACGGGCGCCCCGTCATGCATCTCAAGACCTTTCAGCGGGCTGTCGATATGAGCGTCAGCGGCGTGGATGAAACGTATCATGACAGATTTCCTGTTGCTGCCTTTTTGGCAGCACGTGTAAGATGAACGTCATTCCAATCGACATCATAATATCAATCCGCAAAGGCGGCCTTCCCAACGGATCTTATGCTTTTCGAAAAGTTTCAACAGTTCTCTGAAATCTGGACTCGTCAGCATTTTTTCCTCGAATTAAAAAATAATCATTTAGCATCTCCGATACTGCCTTAAAAATAGCAATATCTCCTTGGGATTGCCAGAAGCGGATATCGAACAACCGTTTATCATCCGTTATACGATGATAATTTTCTTCTATTTTTCTCATTTCTTTTCCTGTATCCGAACCAATTGGGTGAACGTCTCACGGAAGTGAATCCTGTCAGATATTTTCATGCGGGGAACAGCCAGTTCGTGCTTGTTGTAAGAGGCTGCGTTGCAAATGGATTGAAGAACGGTCATGATGGAAACTCACCTGGTTAATTGTCCGGTCGCTGACCGGACAATCTCGGATTTCGGGACGATTTGAGTATGGAACCCACAATTAAGCGTCATGCAGCACGGGGAAAGGGATGAACTTCTTTTTCAAGCCTGTCCTGCAAAGCTTCCAGCGCCACCTCCATGTCGTAATGCGACTGAAGATTAAGCCAGAATTGCGCTTCCATGTTCAAAAAACGACCCAGACGAAGTGCGGTGTCAGCAGTAATGGCGCGCCTGCCATGCACAATTTCGTTAATTCGGCGTGGAGACACACCGATGTCTTTGGCCAGCCGATACTGGCTGATCCCCAAAGGTTCAAGGAATTCGGTGTAAAGTATCTCCCCAGGATGAATCGGATCAAAATCGCGTTTAGTCATGGTGCTACCTCTCAATGGTAATCGACAATCTCGACATTATAGGCGTCATTGCCTTGCCATATAAAGCAGATGCGCCATTGCTTGTTAATCCGGATGCTATGCTGACCCTCTCTATCAAAATGCAACGTCTCCAGATAATTGGCAGGTGGAACTCGCAAGGTTTCAAGAAGACTCACGGCATTCAGCATTTTGAGCTTGATTGCCGCCGTTCTCTGAATCGTCTGTGGCAATTTTGCCGAAAACTTTCCGTAAAACAGCTTTTCGGTCTCTTTGCATTTGAATGTCTTGATCATAGCATATATTATCCTGATGAGATATTAACGTCAACGGATATTATAAACCAGCGGGGGCAATCACCTGATTCAACCAGTTCTTCCGCATCGACTGAA
>JAPLJE010000193.1 GCA_026388755.1 Deltaproteobacteria bacterium
GATGGGCCCTCCGGACCGAAGTTAAGGTTCCGGCCCACCTTGATTCGTGCCAGGGAAGGCTGGGCCCTGCCGTCGTTGAATTCTGTGCAGGCCAGTTCACAACGCAGGCAGCCCACACAGCGGCTTGGGTCGGCCAGAAGGAGCCCTTTCGCGTTGTCGATGATGATAATGGGCGCATCAGCCCCCCAGACGCGACCGATGTTTAGAGCCGCCAGACTGGTGACGGCGCCGGCGGAAAGAAAGAGAAACTCGCGACGCGAAAGCCCGGCACCAAATCCGGCATCCCTGGCCGCACGCAGCATCATTTCCGGTCCCATCTCAGACTTCATGTTCTCTCCCTCCGTGAAAGGGGTTTTTCACCCCTGAAAATACCCTTATAAGGCCGATTCAGGCCTTGATTTGCAGGTATTTCAGTGGTTTTTTCGGCAATACTAATCAACATTGCGACCCGTGTCAAATGGATCTATTCGGCCAACTCAAAGGTTATTTGCACCTTCGAGGAGCAGGATTGGTTAAGGACGTATTTCAGGAGCCGCACCTGTTTTTTCATTGTAAACGGATGCCAGGAAAATGTTTGCCAGCGGGCAGGTAATGAGAAAGCCGATAAAGACGGATCCCCCCAGGGCAATGATTCCCACATAGAGCACCACAACGACAACATGATCCAGGATTTGGCCTTTTACAGCCATCCGGTAACTTTCCTTTACGGCATCCACAACTCCCAAACCCTTATCCGTCATCAACGGCAGCATATAAATGCAGCAGAACGTCATAGCGACAAAAATCAGAAAGCCGGGCAAAAACAGTACCAGAAAGCCGATGATGATCGCAATAAAAACGAGAACGCCAAATCCCAATAGCGGAAAGAAAAGACGCATCTGAGAAAATATGTCCTGGATTTTGGGTTCGCGCCCCTCACGAAGCATTAACAGGACGGATTGAATATACCCTGCCATTGTTACGGGTCCCATAAGGCCAAATGTAAATCCGCTGACCAGTGTCATGACCAGTGTCATTAAAATGAGGGGAACGATATTGGAAAATGTGAGTTTCCATGCTGTTTCAATATGCCATTTAAAGTCCATGTTCTCTCCTTAATGTTCCGGATAATAAAAAAGTGTCGTATTCCTTATTTGCCCATTGCCTCCCGAACCGCCAGGACCACATCTTCCGGGCCGGGCTTAAATATTTTTTCATGGGTGGGCGCCACGGGCACCGGGATTTGGGGCGCGCCGACGCGCTTGACTGGTCCTTTAAGGGTGTCGAATGCTTCTTCGGCAACCATGGCGGCCAGTTCCGCACCGTATCCGCAGAAGCGGTTGGCTTCGTGCACCACGACCAGTCGACCGGTCTTTCGAACCGAGTCGAGGATACATGCCTTGTCCAGGGGTACCAGGGACCGCAGATCAATCACCTCGCAGGAGATTCCCTGCTCACTCAAGGGGCTAAGCGCCTTCATTACCGTGTGCAGGGCCGCGCCATAGGCCACGATGGTGCAGTCGGTCCCCGGCGAGACCATGCGGGCTTTGCCCAGGGGAGTGCGTACATCGCCGGCCGGCACATCACCGGGCATCCGGTAGAGCATCATGTCCTCTACCACGATGACCGGGTCCGGGTCAAATATGGCGCTGAGCAGCAGGCCCTTGGCATCTTCCGGTGTGGCCGGCCAGACGATTTTCAGACCCGGGCTGTGTGCAATCCATGCTTCAAGGTTGTGGGAGTGCTGACTGCCGGCACCGAAGCCTGATCCGGCCTTGACCCGTACCGTCAGAGGGAAGCTGGATTTGCCGCCGCTCATATAACGCAGCTTTCCGGCATGGTTGACCAGCATGTCGCTTGCCAGGGTAATGAACGGAAAAAACATGATTTCCACTACCGGCCGCAGGCCCATGCAGGAGGCGCCTACGGCAAGCCCGGCAATGGCCGCTTCGCTGACCGGTGTATCCTTCACCCGTCTGGGACCGAATTTTTTCAGAAGACCGTGGGTGGCCATGTTGGGATCCTGGTGGATCGAAACCCCCACGCCTTCGCCGGCGATAAACACCGTCTCATCGATTTCCATGGCAATCGTGAGGGCCTCGTTCAAGGCTTGTCCGAATGTTTTTTGACTCATGGCATGACTCCTTTTTCAGACATCGGGAGGTTGGACGAATACATCCGTCAGGGCGGTTTCGGCTCCGGGATACGGACTGTCGTCGGCAAAAGCCACGGCTGCCGCCACACGCGTCTCGGCATCCCGGTCAATGGCCAGGATATGTGCCTCATTGAGCACGCCGTCATCCAGGAGCTTCTGGCGGTAGCGACGGATCGGACACCTGGTCGCCCAGATCTCCAGCTCCCCGGGGTCCACATAATGCTGCCGGTCCTGTTCACCATGGCCGCGCATACGGTAGGTATGGGCTTCGATAAACGCAGGTCCCCAGCCCGAACGGCAGTGCGCAGCCAGCTCAACAGCAAGATGGTAAACAGCTTCCACATCGTTGCCGTCCACGCTCCGGCCGGGCATATCGTATGCTTGGGCACGCTGAGAAATGTGCCGGGTGGCGCAATGCTCTTCAGGCCGCTGCGCGCCCGCCCAGCAGTTGTTTTCGCAGACGAACAAAAGCGGCAGCTTCCAGACACCGGCCAGATTCATGGCTTCGTGCACGCTCCCCTCGGCCGCTGCACCATCCCCGAAAAAAACCACGGTGATGCCCTTGGCACCCCGATACTGCTGGGCAAAAGCCGCACCCAGAGCCAGCGGCGGCCCTGCGCCGACAACTGTGGATGTCATCAGTGCGTTGACCTCCGGTACAGCCAGATGCAGGGTTCCGGCCTTGCCTCGGTTGACGCCGGTTTCTTTGGCCATGATCTCCGCCATCATGGAATTCAGGTCCGCGCCCCTGGCCAGCAGATGACCGTGGCTGCGGTGGTTGCTGACGATGACATCCGCAGGTTCCAGTGCTGAAACGATGCCCGTGGCAACCGCTTCCTGGCCGTTTGCCAGAATCTGCATACCCGGCATCCGATTGGGCTCCTGACTAAGGGCCACGATCTTTTCCTCGAACTTGCGTATCCGTATCATACGGGTATAGAGACGGGTTCGAAGGTCTGCTGCAATCTGGTTTTCCGTCATAAAGCCTCCTTATATCTCTATCGAACCCTCACGCCTATCTTGTCGTCCCAGTGCAGCGGTTTATCCATTTTGGGAAGCGGTGAGTCCGGTACCTGTCCGACGGTGACGCCATGGTTCCACTCCGGCGGGCAGATGGCAATGAAACGGGCAAATCCGCCAAGACCGCCTTTGAGCTTGGGAAAGCCCATCATCACCAGGGCGCCGACTTCCGGTACCTGATCCAGATTCGCTACCCCCTCCGCCTGCGTGTAACCGTTTTGCAGCAACCACGCCTCGCCTTCCAGGTTCGGCGTGGTATCTGTATCCAGGGGTTCATGCCCGTGGAACAGAATGTGCCTTTGCTCGTGCAGAAACTTCAGGGCTTCCAGCTTCACCCCCGGAAACGGCATGCGGGTCGCCAGCGCCGGATTCGGCCAGTCTTTTGACCAATCCGATCGAACAAACGCCACCGCTCCTTCCGGAATCCGGCCGTGCCGCTTCTCCCAGTCCAGAATATCGGCGACAGTGAGGTGATAACCGGGGTCCTTAGCCACCTGAACGACAATTGAAATCACCACCAGGGGGCGAATCGCAAATGTAGGGGGAAGCTCGTCAATAGCCGGGTAGTCCGGATTCCAGTGGGCCGGCGGGTCCAATTGCGTTCCCAATTGATCGGTAGCCAGCATGTACCGGGTTGCCTCAAAGCCGTCATCCTTATAGTTATAAGGCTTACCGGTCTTGGGGTCCAC
>JAPLJE010000515.1 GCA_026388755.1 Deltaproteobacteria bacterium
CTGTGTTGACGCGAAGCGGCGGGTATCTGCGCATTTATTTTAACCCTCATCAGGACACATACTCCGATGTTTATCTGGAAGGGGATGCCCGTGTGATATACTGGGCAGAGCTTTGTGAAGAGGCCTGGAATTATTGACAAAGGCTGAGGTCCGGCGACCACGGCTTGTTCCGGCCTGATGGCTTTCGGATTCTGACCCCTGATGCCTACTACGAACAAGGATGATTATATGACGATTACGATTGAAAAATCCGACCGGCTGAAAGCCCTTCCCCCCTATCTGTTCAAGGAAATTGACCGCAAGAAATCAGAAGCCCGTAAAAAGGGCGTGGATATTATTGATCTCGGGGTTGGAGATCCGGATATGCCGACTCCCACCCACATTATCGAAGCCCTGAACAAGGCTGCCTGGGATCCGGCCAATCACCGCTATCCTTCCTATTCCGGTATGGGCGCTTTTAACGAAGCGGTGGCCAGGTGGTACCAGAAACGTTTTCAAGTCGCGCTTTCGCCGGAAACGGAAGTCGTTACCCTGATTGGGTCTAAGGAAGGCATTGCCAATATTCCCCTGGCCCTGATCAATCCGGGAGATATCGGACTGGCGACCAGTCCGGGATATCCCGTGTATAATACCGGCATCCAGTTTGCCGGCGGTCAGACTTGGTTTATGGATCTTCTCAAATCCAACCAGTTTCTTCCGGATCTGTCCGTTATCCCGGATTCGGTTGCCGCCAAAGCCAAACTGATGTTTATCAATTATCCCAACAATCCGACATCCGCTGTGGCAACCCTTGAGTTTTTCAAGGATGTGGTGCGCTTTGCGGAAAAGCATAACATCATCGTCTGCCATGATGCCGCCTATTCGGAAATGGCCTTTGACGGATACCGTCCGCCCAGTTTTCTGGAGACGGATGGCGCCAAAGCGGTTGGCGTTGAATTTCACTCCCTTTCCAAAACCTATAACATGACCGGCTGGCGGCTCGGGTTCGCCGTGGGCAGGGCAGAAGTGATACAGGCTCTGGGCCAGATCAAGAGCAATATTGACTCCGGTGCATTCCAGGCGGTTCAGTTTGCAGGCATTGCGGCCCTGGATGGGGATCAGGCCTGCGTGGAGAACATGAACCGCGAGTACACGCTTCGCCGGAATATTCTGGTGGACGGTCTTCGCGAAATCGGCCTGTCCGTGGAAAAACCCCGCGCCACGTTTTATGTATGGATTGAAATTCCCAAGGGGTATTCTTCGACATCCTTTGCTTCCCATCTCTTGACACGGGCTGGTATTGTGGCAACGCCGGGCAATGGCTTCGGCGCTCCCGGTGAAGGTTATGTCCGTATGGCACTGACCGTGGGAACCGAGCGGATGAAAGAAGCCGTTGCCAGGATGAAATCCACGGGATTTTAAACATGTTTCCACACACTGCGTATGTCGGCGTGGGTTCAAACCTGGGGCAGAAGCGGGATAACTGCCTTCGTGGTATTGTGGCGCTGACTTCTGGTGGCCATTGCCGGCTGCTGAAACAGTCCAGGCTATTTCGAACGGAACCGGTTGATTATCTGGATCAGGACTGGTTTGTGAATTGTGTGGTGCAGATCGAAACATGCATGGATCCTTTTCAGCTCCTGGCCGTATTGCAGGAAATCCAGAAAAAGGCGGGCCGGGTTCAGGATGCCATTCGGTTCGGCCCCCGGATTCTGGATATGGACATCATTTTTTTTGATGAGACCGTCATCGACCATCCGGATCTGACCCTGCCGCATCCGAGAATGCACCTCAGGCGATTTGTGTTAAAACCGTTATGCGACATGGAACCGACTTTACGCCATCCCATCCTTGATCAATCGGTTCAGCATCTGCTGGACAACCTTGAAGACGCGGGACAGGGGGTTGTTGAATTATCATGATATTTAAAATCATTGTGCTTTTTGCCGTTGGATATATCGGATTTCGACTCTTGAAATCCTGGATTGTAAAGCATATAACCATTTCTCAGGCGGGTACAAATCAACCGCCCGGCGAAATTGATGATATCATGCTTCAAGACCCGGTTTGCCAGGTGTATTTCTCCAAAAGAAGCGGTGTCCATTTACATCAGAATGGCAAAGATCTATACTTTTGCAGTCCGGAATGCCGTCAGCGGTACATATCGAATTCATAGCAGGTCAGTATGTCTCATTGAAGAGCGGCCGGCGAGTTCTACATGACGGGTCCTGACCTGCAACATCGAGCATTTTTATAAAAGGAGCAGTCCATTGAAATTTTTTCTTGATACGGCAAATATCGATGAAATCAGAGAAGCTTACAGCATGGGCATGGTGGATGGCGTTACCACCAACCCCAGCTTGATAGCCAAGGAAGGCCGGGATTTCGAA
>JAPLJE010000556.1 GCA_026388755.1 Deltaproteobacteria bacterium
TATTCCATGAAGAAACTCGGGTCCGATATGCTCAGGGAAATTCTCCGCGGAGGCTACGAAAAGATCACGGAGGCGGGCGCCTCTCTGGCCGGCGGCCACTCCGTAGACGACGAGGAACCCAAATACGGGTTGGCTGTAACCGGGACCGTATCGCCGGACCGTATTCTGACCAACACGGGGGTTCGCCCCGGAGATGCCCTTGTCCTCACAAAGCCTCTCGGAACGGGAGTTCTGTTCAACGCACACAGAGCCAGGAAGCTACCATGGGCAGAGCTGGAAGCCATCCTGCCCGAAGTTGCTGCCCTCAACCACATCGCCCTTCAAGAGGCGCTGGCTTATGACATCCATGCCTGCACGGACATAACCGGCTTCGGCATTTTGGGACACGCGCTGGAGATGGCTCGCGGCAGCGGCGTGCAGATTGATCTCATTTATGCAAATCTGCCCTTCTACACCAATGCCGCGGACATGTATCGCAAGGGGGAAACCACGGGGAGCAACAAAGCCAACCGAAAACTCGTCGAGGCGCATCTGGAGGTAAAGGCCAATCTTTCTGCCGCGCAAAAAGAACTCCTCTTCGACCCGCAGACCTCAGGGGGGCTTCTTTTATCCGTTCCGGCCGGCCAGGCACAGCAGATGGTACAGGCACTGCGGACCGCCGGGGTCATGCATGCCAAACTGGTTGGAATGGCTTTGGAGTCCCTCCAAGCGAATGTAAGAGTTCTCTGATCTGCCCACGGGGATTTCGAAGGAACAAGGTTCTGGAACGCGTGGAGGAGTGCCAAGTTATTCAACATCTGTACTCCTCCGGAATAATTTGCAATAATTTTTTATTAAGGTTAAAATACTTATAGTAAATTGTTCGGTTTTATGTGATCAGATCCAATGGAAAAACGGCATCCGAAGCAAACTGCATCCGTGATCAAGGTTAAAATCTGATTCGGTTTAGGATACATTTTTATGATAAACCATGAGACCATTGCAGTAGTTGTTCCGGCATATAATGAAGAAAGGCAAATTTTACAGGTCATATCCAGCATGCCGGATTTTGTTGACCGCATTGTTGTGATCAATGATTGTTCATCAGACAGGACCGGGGTCATCGTTTCAGATTATATCAAACAACAGACCCCTTCTGGTGAGACTCTTTTTACAAAGCGTAGACCCCGGAAGACAAAATACAACCTTGCTGAAATCGTTCTTCACGATATAGCGGAAAAGGAGCTTGAATACTTTATCCCCTCTCAGGTTGCAAATGAAAATCCTGAATCGGACCGGGTTATTTTAATCAATCATTTATCCAATGGTGGAGTGGGCCCTCTGAACTCGAATCAATCTGCCGTCCTGTTATTGAGGATGGAATTGATTATGTTAAAGGCAATCGCCTGATTCATCGCAGTGCTTGGCTAGTCATGCCCAAAACGAGATACATCGGCAATGCGATTCTGTCGATCCTGACTAAAATTGCCTCGGGTTACTGGCATGTCTCAGACACCCAGTGCGGATTTACAGCCATTTCATTTAAAGCGCTGCAGGCAATAAAGATTCACGATATTTACCGTAGCTATGGCATGCCGAACGACCTGATGGTCAAACTCAATATCGCCTTCTGCACAATCAAAGAGGTGGGCATCAAACCCGTGTACAATGTCGGAGAACAGTCAAAAATGCGGGTCACTAAGGTCATCCCAACGGTATCTTGGCTCCTTTTAAAATCTTTCTTTAAACGGCTATGGGTCAAGTATCTACTCAAAGATTTTCATCCTCTTTTCCTCCTGTATCACTTTTCTTTTGTGCTTGGCGCCGTCTCAATTCCCTATATAATCAAAATTGCCAGGATTGTGCTTTTTACCCAGAATAGTGTCTCTCCTCTGACGATGCTGGCGTTTGTGTTTTTGTTCATCAGTGCGTTTCAGTCTCTTCTGTTTGCCATGTGGATGGACATGCAAGATAATGAAAGATTGTACAAATAAGAAGAGCAGATAAACAAAGCCTCTCAGCTCTCCATCAGACCTCTATCCATCCGATGATATTTCTTTCCGCAGACATGGCACTGAAGACCATTTGCAAGCTTTTCCCCACAAACGCACATCCATCCGGTCTGTTTTGCCGGGTTTCCAATAGCCAACGCATAATCCAGAATATTTTTGGTAACAACAGCACCTGCACCAACAAAGGCATAACGGCCAATGGCGTTACCACAGATGATGGTACAATTGGCACCTAAAGTAGCACCTTGTTTCACCAGGGTCGGACGGATTTGATCCATTTTGCGGATTCTGGCCCGAGGATTGTAAACGTTGGTAAAGACCATCGAAGGACCGCAGAATACATCATCTTCCAAAATGACTCCATTATACAGCGATACATTGTTCTGTATCTTGCACCCATTCCCGATGGTTACATGGTCTGCGATAAAAACGTTCTGGCCTATGTTGCACTTCTGGCCGATAACAGCAGAGGAACAGACATGGGTCCAGTGCCAGATATGAGTACCTGCGCCGATCTTTGCCCCAGAATCTATGATGGCGGTTTCATGTACAAAAACATCATTCATGACAATATTCCACTAGACGGTTAAATGGATTGAATCCTGCGGCATAAAGGATGGAAATCACCGACATTGCCCTTTGGGACGGCGTTGCGGATATAATGCACAGTTTCAATGGATGCGCGTGCCTCCGCCAAACCAAAGCCACGACCAGACAGAATTTCCTGGTAACTCCGCGTGTGAAGATCCATAAAACCGCCGGAAAATTCAATATCTTGACCATCCACTGTAATGGAGCGAAAGGTACGCATTTCTTTTTTTATCGCATCATCAGGCAAATATGAAACATTGGTACTGAGAAACCAGCGAACCCTCGCATTAGCCAAAGACAGGAACCCGGCAGCAGCATCCCGCTGATGAATATGAACAATATTCTCCTTCACAGGACCGAATATCCAGCTCAAC
>JAPLJE010000316.1 GCA_026388755.1 Deltaproteobacteria bacterium
AACATCCAGTTCACTGCCGGAAAGAAGCTCACCCGTATTCATGGAGAAAAGAGGCTGTTTCGTCACCCTGCATTCGAAAGGTCAGCTAAGAGGGTGTATCGGCATTATTGAGCCCATAAAATCGCTGCTTGCCGGTGTAAAAGAAAACGCCATTCATGCAGGGTTTCATGATCCAAGATTTTCCCCTGTCACCCTGCAAGAAATGGAGCATATCACAATTGATATCAGCATATTGACCAAGCCCGTGCCGCTAAGTTATCAGAATCCGGATGACTTGAAAAAACAGCTTAAACCCGGTGTGCATGGTGTAATCCTTACACATAGCTACCACCGGGCAACTTTTCTTCCTCAGGTCTGGGAACAGCTTCCCGGAACAGAAGACTTTCTGGGCCATTTATGCCGGAAAGCCGGAATGGAGAAAATATGCTGGAAGGATACGAAAACCGCTGTTGAGGTGTATGAGGTGTCAGTTTTTTCAGAAAAAGACATGAACCGGAATCTTTAAGCACAGCGATGAATTGGGTTTGGCAACCACGGATTTACCTGGCCAGCATGGCCCGCATGATATCCCCTGCATTTTCAGCATGATTCGCAATCTTACCAATTGTTTCTGCCAGCCGAATAACATGAAACAAAGATATCGGGTCCGTCACGGATTCAAATGCTTTCTGGATAATCATTTCTTCTACCTTATCCGCCTCATGTTCCTGCTGACGAATGGTCCGGATGATTTCTTTAACCTTGTTCCGTCGGTTTTCTGAAAATCGTTGAAAATATTTCATGGCCGCTGCAACCATTCTGCTGATTTCTTCAAACGGATCCATCACAGCATCCACCAGCAGAAAAAAATCCTTGTGCAGATCCGCGGGAATGAATTCCCGGTTTCGGTATGAAATCCAGGCCAAAGAGCCTACCACGGCATCTAGAATCCCATCTTGTTCCTTGACATACTTCAGCAGGAGCACTTTGTCCACCGGCATCAGGATCTCTCGCGGAAGATAGGCCCGAATACGATTCTTTATGATATCGGCTTCACTTTCCAACCGGATGACTTCATTTCTGTGCGCTTCAAATAACTCACAGTGAGCATTCACATGGCACTCGATAGCCTGCTGAAAGATCCAGGCGCATTCTTTCACTTTTTCAGCATGTTCCTGAATTCCGCAAAAAGTGGGCGCCATAATAAATGACAGAAACGGCAACCGCATGATAATCTCCTGAAACTCTGTCTTTTGGAAAATATGAACCGTTTATTACCAATAATTTGAATCTTTCCCATAGAATGATTCAAGCAACAACAATTTTTAATTATATCAACAGAAGGTGCAATGTTCAATGAAATTTATCTGGAAGGTCCGAGTTCAGCAGGTCGGGTTTCATTACCTGACAAAACAAAGCGATGTGCTCGTTAACGACCTTTTTTATCTCCCGGATCACCATTGCCAATCCGGAATACATGTTTAATTTCGGCACATATGTTTGACGAAGCTGTGATTTTCCGGCTTGGTGTCGTTTGCAAACCATCCTTATGAAGTTGGAGTTATCGATGAAACAGTCGCCGTATGATCCTGTCAGGATTTCGTTGCGGGCGGGAATTATCGGATGGATTCTGGCAATCTTTGTTGCCCTGATGCCCTTATCTGATAAGATTCCTCTCGTTTTTTCAGGAAAAACTTCTTCCGAGGGAATCAGCCTGGCTTCAGCAGATGAAGTCAATTTTACCCTCTGGCCGCATGAACAGAGCGATCTTTCTCCGGATTCGAATCTTGTCTTAGGAAAACTTCCCAATGGATTTCGCTATGCCCTGATGAAAAACAAAACCCCGCTTGACAGGGTCAGCATGCATCTGATGGTTCAGGCCGGCTCCCTGAATGAAACCGATGATCAGCAGGGATACGCCCATTTTCTGGAGCACTTGGAATTTTGCGGATCCACCCATTTCAAGCCTGGCGAGCTGATCCGCTATTTCCAGAGCATCGGAATGGATTTTGGGGCCGATGCCAATGCCCGGACAGGCTTCACGGATACGGTTTATGATGTACTTCTTCCCAATGGATCGCGGCAAAGCCTTGCAGACGGCCTTAAAGTGATGCGCGATTTTGCCGGTGGTGCCCTTTTGCTGCCGGATGAGATCGACAGGGAACGAAAAGTCGTACTTGCTGAAAAACTGACGCGGGACTCATCCAGCTACCGAACTTTTGAGTCGTCCCTGAAGTTTTCATTTCCGGATTCTTTGATTTCGAGGCGTCTTCCCATTGGGGACGAAACTGTATTAAAGAAAGCGGATCATGCTGCCCTGAAACGGTTTTACGATATCTGGTACCGGCCGGAAACCATGATTCTGGTTGCAGTCGGCGATCTGGACCCGGCAATCGGAGTCGGCCTGATCGAAGAGGCATTTTCCTCATTATCTTTCCGGGCAGAGGGGATGCCGGCGCCGGATATCGGAAAAATCGATCATCAAGGGGCGAAAGCTTTTTATCATTATGAGGCGGAATCCGGAACCGCTGCTGTCAGTATCGGAACCCTATATCGGGGAAAAAACGTGCCGGACTCGATTCAGTTTCAAAAAGAAGAGGCATTAAAAGCCCTGGCGGATAAAATCATGCAAAACCGGCTGGATGCGTTGATTCGAAAACCGGGCACGCCATTTACGTCAGCCAGCGTTCATTCGGGGCGCTTCATGAAAGGGATATATGTTGCGGAAATTTCGGCTGAGAGCGATCCCGAAAACTGGCAAAAATCCCTTTCCACAATTGAACAGCAACTTCGAAGTGCTCTGGAGTATGGATTTTTAGACACCGAAGTTGTCCGGGTCAAAGCGGATTTTCTCTCTAGCCTTGAGGATCAGGAAAAAAAGGCTTCCACCCGAAATAGTCAGTCAATCGCCCGTCAAATAATCGAAGCCCTTGATCAGAATCAGGTCATACAGTCCCCGGCACAGAGAAAGGCGCTTCTTGCCCCCTTTGTTCAGTCGCTGACAGCCAAGGATGTTCTTGAATCGTTGAAATCGGCCTGGTCCAGGGATCATCGTTTGATCGAGCTGACCGGAAATGTCAGGCTGGCGGATTCCGACGGGGTATTGCCGGAAAAACAGATCCTGGACGTCTGGAATCAGAGTCAAGGGGTTTCCGTATTTCCTCCGGTGGAATATCGTCCCGTCTCGTTTCCATACTTTGCTGTGCCGGACGTGCCGGGTCCGATTCGCGAGCGCCGTGAAATTGTCGATCTGGGTATCATTCAGGTGGATTTTGCAAACGGCATTCGCCTGAATTTGAAAAAAACCGATTTCAAACAGAATCAGGTGATGGCCAATCTGGTTTTTGGATCTGGATCCGCTTCAGAACCTTTGAATAAACCTGGGTTGTCACAATTGACTGCGGAAGTGATCCAGGAAAGCGGGCTGGGCGGACTAACCCGGGAAGAGCTGGATCGGGCCCTTGCCGGTAAAAACACCCAGATTCGTTTTAGCGTTGGCGAAGATCGGTTTATGTTCAAGGCAAGCTCGGTTTCCGACGAAATCCCGTTGCTGTTTCAGCTCTTCCGTGCCCATATTTTGGACCCGGGATTTCGGCAGGACGCCTATTCCCTGTGCATGGAAAGATTTGCCCAGCAGTATCAGGAACTTTCCCGGACGGTTGACGGAATGGCAAGGCTCCATGCCCGCCGGTTTCTGGCAGGCGGAGACTCCCGGTTTGGTCTTCCTGCATACGAAGCGTTCCGGACATTGAAGCTGGAGGATGTCAGGGCATGGTTAATGCCCGCCCTCCAACAGGACGCCCTTGAGATTTCCATCGCAGGGGATATGGATGTGAATGCCGTCATCGAATTGGCGTCAACATATCTGGGAACTCTTCCGGAAAGATCAACCCGATTTTTGCCACCACCCGTCACAAGCCCGAAATTTCCTGCCGGAGGTACCTTAACCCTTCAGGTTGTCACAGATATTCCCAAAACCCTTGTGATGATAGCTTATCCGACCGAAGATTTCTGGGATATTCAAAGAACCCGTCGGCTTTCCGTGCTGGCAGAGGTGTTTTCGGATCGGCTTCGTGAAAACGTTCGGGAGAAGCTCGGGGCTGCCTATTCGCCAATGGCATTTAATCATCCCAGCCGGGCATATCCTGAATATGGCGTGTTTCAAACCATGATCACGGTTGAGCTTGGGGATGTGAAGCGGGTGATCCATGAGGTTCAATCCATTGCAGCCGCTCTTTCTGAAAAACCCGTGCCGGATGATGAATTGCACCGATCTCTGGACCCGGTTCTGACCGGCATCAAAGATTTGATACGAACCAATGATTACTGGGTGAATTCTGTTCTAACCAGCTCTGCCGGACATCCTCAGCAGATTGATTGGAGCCGGACGATCCAGAAAGACTATGCATCGGTTTCATCATTAGAGCTGCATCTGCTGGCTCAAAAATACCTGGGTCAGCCCAAACCCGCCATCATTGTCATTCAGCCGGAGAAATCAACAAAACAGGAATGATTCTGCCTTGTTTCCGGTAATATATTTTGATAATATTTGTAACAAAAATAAGGCCTCTATGGCATTGGGTCAGCCCGCTTATTGCGCCCATTGTCTTTACCCGATTACCTATTGCTCCCCGAATTGGAGAAAAAATGAATTCCAGGCAGCATTCCCCGATATTTAAATTTTTCGCATCGGTCCGATTGACCGTTACGGTTCTTCTGACACTGGCTGCGACTTCCGTCATTGGAACGGTAATTCCTCAGAATCAGGCCACTGAAGCATATCTTCAGGCCTATGGCCGGAACATGGTGCGTCTTTTTTCCGTCCTCGATATGTTTGACATGTATCATTCCTGGTGGTTTCAGCTATTGTTGGTGCTTTTGACCCTGAACATTATTGTCTGTTCACTGGACCGTCTGCCCGCTGCTTGGAAGATCGTCGCTAAACCGCCGGTGTTTAAGCCTTCACGGTTTCTAAACGCTTCTTGCCAGCGACAGGTTGCGATCTCTTCCCTTGGCCAATCTCAATCTCTACTTGAAAAGACATTATCCCGGAGCGTCGGACGGGCCCGGCTTGAGCAGGCGCAGCACGGTTACTTCCTGTGGAGTGAAAAGGGGCGCTGGACCCGTCTGGGGGTCTATGTCGTTCATCTGAGCGTGGTCTTCTTGCTGGCAGGCGGTCTGATAGGCTCGTTCTGGGGATTCGACGGAGCGGTCAACATTCCTGAAGGCGAAACCGCCAAAACGATTCGGTTGAACAATTCCGGCAAGTCGGTCCCCCTGGATTTTGAGATCCGGTGCGATAAATTCTCGGTCAGCTTTTATGATTCGGGCGCGCCCAGCGAATACCGGTCCACGTTAACAATTCTGGAAAAAGGAACGCCGGTGCTTACCCGCGATATCATCGTCAATGATCCCCTGCGATACAAGGGCATCAACCTGTTTCAGTCCAGCTACGGAAACCTGCCTTCCCAGAATCTGGTTTTAAGCTTTACGAGCCGGGCAACCGGATTGGAATACAAGGAAAAAATCGCTCCGGGTCAGACGGTGACGATTCCGGAAGGATTGGGATCGTTCACGATTACGGCGTTTAACCGGGATCATCAGTTTAAAGGCCATGTGATCGGAGATGCCTTTGTCGGAATGCTGAAACCCCCAAACGGGGATTCCGTTGAAGTTGTCCTTCCGGTAAAATTCCCCAGTTTCGACCGGATGAGAAAAGGTGACGTGGTCGTTGCGATCGCTGAAACCGAAACCCGTTATTATACCGGCCTTCAGG
>JAPLJE010000274.1 GCA_026388755.1 Deltaproteobacteria bacterium
AAAAACCGCCCTGGTTCAGGGGCTTGCCAGGGGGCTGGAAGTTCCGGAGAAATATTATGTCACCAGCCCTTCCTATACCCTGGTCAATGAATACCCCGGCAGGCTTCCCCTGTTTCATCTTGACCTGTACCGGCTTTCTGATATGGATTTTGAGGATATCGGGCTCTATGATATACTGGACACGCACTCGGCCGTGGTTGCCATCGAATGGGCGGAACGGCTTAGCCTGGATAGCCTTGAAGGCCTCACCCTCCAGTTGGAAATAACCGGGGAGAACACACGAAATATTGTTTTTACTGCTGATGGGGATCAACAAGTTCTATTGTTGACCCGAATTGAACATCGTCTAAAGGAGAACCAATGGCATTGATCGTCCAAAAATACGGCGGAACCTCCGTCGCGGATCTTGACCGCATTCGAAATGTCGCCAACCGGGTGATAAAAACATACAACCAGGGAAATAACGTGGTGGTGATTCTGTCCGCAATGGCCGGGATCACCGACAGCCTCATCGATCTGGCGCAGCAGATCACCCATTACCCTGAAAAACGCGAACTGGATGTGCTGCTGGCAACCGGCGAGCAGACTACCGCCGCGCTCCTGGCAATGACATTGAACGCCATGCATTATCCGGCCCAGTCTCTTCTGGGGTATCAGGCGGAAGTGGTTACGGACTGCACGTTTGGAAATGCCCGGATCATGGATATCGGGGCCAGCCGCATCAAAGAGCTTATGGCCGGCCGCTGCATCGTGGTGGTGGCCGGTTTTCAGGGGTGCGATAGCGACGGAAACATCACGACCCTTGGCCGCGGCGGATCCGACACCTCGGCCGTTGCCATTGCCGCTGCCATCAAAGCCGATATCTGTGAAATCTACACCGATGTCAACGGCGTTTATACCACAGATCCCAATATCTGTAGCAATGCGAAAAAAATTGACCGGATTTCTTATGACGAAATGCTGGAAATGGCCAGTCTTGGCGCCAAGGTTCTCCAGATCCGCTCGGTGGAGTTTGCCAAAAAATACAATGTCCCGGTTCACGTCAGATCGTCATTTTCAGAGGAGGAAGGAACCATGGTGGTGAATGAAGACAAAAGCATGGAGCGTCTGGTGGTATCCAGCGTTACCGTCAACAAGAAAGAAGCCCGCATTACCCTGATCAAGGTGCCGGATCAGCCAGGAGTTGCGGCAAAGATTTTCTCACCCATTTCCGAAGCCGGCATCAATGTGGATATGATCATTCAGAACCGGCACTCCGGAAAATTCAATGATTTAACGTTTACGGTTCCCACGTCCGATTTTGAACAGGCCATGGAACTGGCGCGCAAGATTGCTGCGGAAATTGATGCGGAAGATGTCTTGGGCGACACCAATATTGCCAAGGTATCGGTCATCGGGGTTGGCATGAAGAACCACTCGGGAGTGGCTTCCCGCATGTTTGGCGCGCTTGCCGCCGAAAACATCAACATCCTGATGATCAGCACCTCTGAAATCCGCATCTCATGCGTCATTGCCGAAAAATATGCCGAACTGGCGGTTCGGGCGCTGCACTCGGAGTTCGGGCTCGACAAATCCTGAAATTTATGGAGTGCGAAGTGAAATTTGGGTGATTACAGTGTTGTGGTTCTGGACTTT
>JAPLJE010000817.1 GCA_026388755.1 Deltaproteobacteria bacterium
CCAGCAGATCGGCGGCAGCACCCAGGGCCGGGTTGGCGGTGATCCCCGAATAGCCGTCGGAGCCGCCGCATTCCAGTCCCATCTTCAGGCAACTGGCGGGGAAGGTGCGGCGCCGGGCCCGGTCCGCCTGTTCCAGGAGCTTGTGGACCACGGCAACACCTTTTTCCACGGTAGCGCGGGTGCCGCCTTCATCCTGGATGATCAGGGTCCGCACATGCTCGTCGACGGACAGCCCGGTCGCCAGAAGCAGGGATTCCACCAGGTTCTGCTCGCAGCCAAGGCCAAGAATCAGCACACCCGTGAAGTTGGGGTGCCGGGCGTACCCGTCCAGAGATCGCTGCAGGTAAGCGATGGCATCACCGCCGGGTGTCATGCAGCAGCCGCTGTTGGCTCCCAGAGCCACCACGCCATCCACGTTGGGATAGCGGGCCATGACCTCGGCATCGAAACGCCGGGCGATCAGATGGGCCGTGCCCAGGGAGCAAGTGACCGTGGAGAGGATGCCCACATAGTTGCGGATACCCACCGAACCGTCTGGCCGCGCAAACCCCTCGAAGGTGCGCCGAGCGGCCTCGGCAACGAACGGTGTGGGCCGAACGTTCCGGCCAAAAGCGTAATCGCGGCTGAAGTCCTGCAAGGTCACATTGTGGGTGTGGACGTGCCGTCCGGGCTGGATGTCCGCGGAGGCAAAGCCGATGGTCTGGCCGTATTTGATGATGGCGGCGCCGGCCAGGATAAGTCGCACGGCCACCTTGTGGCCGGCAGGGATGTCGTCGAGGACGAGCGTGTTCTCTTCGGAAAGCCGATGCCCCTGACGCAGGGGTTTCAACGCCACCACCACGCTGTCGTCGGGATGCAATCTGCTGATGGATCTATCCGTGTCCGCCATCGTTATCCTAAATTCGGGTTTGGCTTATTTCGTTGTTGCCGGAGCCGGAGAGCCCCGTTTCCGATCGCCCTGTCTACCGTCCGACCTCCATATGCGCCATTTTTTCATAGTACTGGATCAGACCGCCATGATCGTTATCTCCCTTACCGTCAACCTTCAGCGCCTGCATCATTTCCATGACCGCAGCCGTCAGCGGCAGCGGGACACCTACCTCATGCGAGGTATCCAGTACGTTCTGAAGATCCTTGATGTGCAGATTGATTCTGAATCCCGGTTTGAAGTTCCGGTCCATCACCAGCGGGGCCTTTGCATCCAGCACCGTGCTGCCGGCAAGTCCTCCGCGGATCGCCTGATACACCAGATCCGGACTCACGCCCGCCTTGGCGGCAAGCATCAGGGCCTCGGACATCGCAGCAATATTGAGGGCAACGATTATCTGATTGGCAAGCTTGGTAACATTACCGGCGCCGATATCACCGGTCAGCACAACAGAGCCGGCCATCGCCTTCATGAACGGAAGGCATTTCTCAAAAACGTCTTTCCTGCCACCCACCATTACCGACAGCGTCCCGTCAATCGCCTTGGGCTCTCCGCCGCTGACCGGCGCATCCAGCATCTCGATGCCCTTTTCAGCCAGTTTGGCGGCGACTTCACGGCTCACGAGCGGGGCAATGGAAGACATGTCTATAACTACGGTTCCGGCCTTTGCCCCCTCGATAATGCCCTTGTCTCCCAGAACGACCTGCCTGACATGGGGCGAGTTGGGAAGCATGGTGACGATGATTTCCGTCTGCTCGGCAACTTCCTTCGGGGTTCCGGCTGCCTGCGCACCGGCTGAAACCAGTTCTTCAACAGCCGCTTTTACGATATCGCATACGACAATTTGATAACCTGCCTTCAGCAGATTTTTGCTCATGGGCTTGCCCATGATACCCAGTCCGATAAACCCGATTTTGGCCATCTTCCCTATCTCCTTGTCCGTACAGGGTTATAATCTATAGCCGAAGTCCTTGACCCATGCAAGCGATTTGACGGTGTCCGGCTCCGGCACATATTCCAGCCCGATAACACCGCTGTATCCGAGACGATCCATTTCGGCAAACAGAAACGGGTAGTTGATTTCGCCGGTTCCCGGCTGATGCCTTCCGGGATTGTCCGCGATTTGGATATGCCCTATCAGATTCAGGTATTTTCGAAGGGTGGCGGCAAGCTCTCCCTCCTCACGCTGCGCATGGTAAATATCATACTGGATGCGTACATTCGGCATGGCCACTTCTTCGATGAGTCTTGCCACCTGCTCGGTCCGGTTCAGAAAAAATCCGGGAATATCATAGTGGTTAATCGCCTCCACCATCAGCAGCATGTTCGGCCCCTGTAATGCTTCGGCCGCGAATCGCACATTGGCTGCCAGCGTTTTCCAGTGGTCTTCGTCGCTGAAACCCGGAACCCTTTTACCCGCCAGACAGTTCAGGCGGGTCACGCCAAGCACCTCGGCATAGCCGATTGCTTGGTCAACCCCTGCCCTGAACTCCCCGACCCGGTCGGGGGCTGCCGCGATGCCGCGGTCCCCGCCGCTCCAATTGCCGCAGGGCAAATTGAAAAGTACTTGCTCCAGACCATTTGCCGCAAGTTGCGCTTTCAGTGTTTCCGCCGGGAACTCGTAAGGGAAAAGATATTCCACGACATCGAATCCGGCCGAGCGGGCGGCCGCAAAACGCTCCAGAAACGGTTTGTCATTAAAAAGCATCGTCAGATTGGCTGCAAA
>JAPLJE010000641.1 GCA_026388755.1 Deltaproteobacteria bacterium
TCTGCAGCCATGTCCATGGAAGAGCACTCCATCAGAATTTATTCCGATCAGGCGAAGCTGTCCGATGATCCGCAGGAAAAGGCCGTTTATCAGTGGCTGGCAGGCTGGGAATCCCGGCACCTGGATCTGTTATCCAGACTGGACAGGGAGCTGACCGAAGCCATCTGGAACGACAACAGCTTCTGGCCATACTGATTCTATCAGAGCCCGGAATGTTGCGTGAAGGCCCGATTAATAGGCGTCTTCATATGCCAGGTCTTCCGGCGTTGTTTTGGATTTGAACAGGTTGTATGTCCAGGCCTGGTAGGCAAGGACAATCGGAATAAAGACCGCGACAACGCCCAGCATGATAGTAAGGGTCAAAGGACTTGAAGAGGCGTTGAATGCCGTCAGGCTGAACGTCGGATTGATGCTGGACGGAAAGAGGCTGGGGAAAAGCCCGATGACGCCAAAAAAGGTTGCGCCGACGATGGTCACTGCCGATGCAATCCACGCCATGCCATAGCGCTGGGTTTTGAGAAAGTATTTAACCCCCAGAAGGGCAAGGACGGTTATCAGAATAACCAGAAACAGAGCCGGGCGTTGCAGATAATTTTCATAAAGACGGGTAGCGAATTTGCTGAAAATCAGAAAAACAACCGCGGCAACCAGCACGATCGGCCACAGCCGGTTTGCCGTCTGAATCGCACGCTGCTGAAGACCATTTCCGGTTTTAATGCCCAGCCACAGTGCCCCGTGCTGCAGGAAAAGAAGCAGAAACAATATGCCGCCGCTCAAGCCATAAGGATTCAGCAGGGTAAAAAGATTGCCCTGGTAAATGCCGTTTTGATCAATGGGAATCCCCTTAAAAATATTGGCAAAGGCAACCCCGAACAAAACCGCCGGAACCGCGCTTCCGACAAAGCTGCATCCATCCCAGAATCTGCGCCAGGAAGGTGTTTCCACCTTGCTGCGGAACTCAAATGAAACCCCCCGAAGAATCAGCGCAAACAAAATCAGCATCAGCGCTGAATACAACGATGAAAACATGACTGCATAGACTTTTGGAAACGCAGCAAATGTCACCCCGCCCGCAGTGATCAGCCAGACCTCGTTGCCGTTCCAGGTCGGCCCAATGGCATTGATCATGATGCGCTTCTCATCATCAGTTTTACCGATAAATGGCAACAGGGTACCCACGCCGAAATCAAATCCCTCAGTCATAAAAAAAATCGCCCATAACAGTCCCCAAAGAAAAAACCAGGTGGTTTGCAATGTCATGATTGTCCTCCGTTATACTGTCTGCCGTGCAGACATGTTGATGTGAAAGGCTGTTTGAGTCGTACCGATTTTTAACAAAACAGATTTTGGGTAAGTGATGACATGGCCATCACGTTTCCGCAGGCCCTTTTTTGACATGGGATGCAATCAGATAGACGCCGACAGCGCCCAGGAGCCCATAAACCAGAATAAATGCAATCAGGGATGTCAGCACCTGAGACCCGGCAACTGGGGAGGCGGCGTCCGATGTCTTCATCAGGCCATAGACGATCCAAGGTTGGCGTCCGACCTCCGCAAGCATCCAGCCCAATTCATTGGCAATATAGGGAAGCGGAATGGAAAAGAGCATCAGTTTCAGATACAGGGGGCTCTCCAACAAACGATTGCGTTTGAACCATCCCAGAATCGTCATCAGGGCAAAATACATACTGAGCCCCACCATGGCTTTAAAGGCAATCGATGTCAACAGAACCGGCGGCCGTTCATCCCTGGGAAATTCCTTCAGGCCTTTGACAGCGGCGTTGGTGTCCCGAAACGCAAGAAAACTGAGCAGCCCTGGCACGGCGCCGATTTGAACGGAATTCTTTTCGTTTTTTTCATCCGGAATGGCAAAGAGATACAGCGGCGCCTTGGCAGTGGTTTTCCAGTGCGATTCCATGGCCGCCAGCTTGGCAGGCTGCTTTACAGCCAGATCAACGGCGTGAAGATCGCCTTCAACGACGATAAACAACGAAAACACCAGCCCGAATACCATCGCCATGTTAAAGGATCGGGTAAATAAGTCCACATGCTGTTTTTTTAGAAGATGATAGGCGCTGATGCCCATTACAAAAAATGCGCTCAGAATATACGCCCCGCTGATTGTGTGGAAGAATTCCATGATGGCGAATTTCTGAAAAATCACAGCTGTAAAATCCACCAGTTCTGCCCGACCGTCGCGGATGGTATATCCGACCGGATGCTGCATCCAGGCGTTTGCAGTGATGATCCAGACGGCAGACAAGGAGGATGCAAAAGCGATCAGCCACATCACCGTTGCATGGGCTTTGGCGGATAGTTTTTTCCATCCGAAGACCCAGACGCCGATGAGCGTGGACTCCAGAAAAAAGGCTGCACTGGCTTCAATGGCCAGGAGCGATCCGAAAACATCCCCCACATAAGCGGAATATCGGGACCAGTTGGTGCCGAACTGGAATTCCAGCGTGATTCCGGTGACAATGCCGAGGGCGAAATTGATGAGGAAAATCTTTCCCCAGAATTTTGTCATCCTCAGATAGGTTTCATCCCCGGTGCGAACATAACGGGTTTCCATCCAGGCCAAAAGAATCGAAAGGCCCAGGGTTAGGGGGACAAAGAGATAATGAAACATGGTTGCTGCCGCGAACTGCAATCGGGATAGCCATACGACATCCATAAGACGCTCCTTTTTCGTGGTTTATGGGTTAGGTAAATATGTTGAGCCGGAACGTGAATCCGGCATCAAAGCCGGTGCTTCCGTCATCAAGGTCGCAAATGTTGCTTTCCGGAGGGATTCCCGGAGCTGATTTCTCGCATTTTCCCACACGACATGAACCTTGCAGGCCGGGCTTCTGTCGCAGGACTCGGGCCTGAGAATACAGTCATTCAGAAATATCTCTCCGATGACCGCTTCAATCACCCTCAGCAGCGTCAACTCAGTGGGCATTACCGTCAGGCGAAACCCGCCTTTTGCGCCCTGAATGATTTCTATCAGCCCTGCCCTTGCCAGCTGCTGGGCGATTTTTCCCAAAAACTGTTCGGGAATATCCATTTCCCCGGCAACTGTCCTGCGGCTGACCAGTACACCTTTGCCAGCAATCGAAAGGTATAGCATACACCGAACCGCATATTCAGCCGCCCTTGAAAGTCGCATGACATATTCCTTGTCTTGAAATTATATTAGATATATAAGATATTATTTATCCTATATATAAATTGGCCACAAAATGTCAAGCATTTTTTTCGCACCATGTGTTTTCAGAGAATCGTGTCATTTTTCGCTGATTTTTAACTGTTGGTCTTCATTGGACAAGCCCAGGCAGATGTGATACAGAAATGGCACCGAATGGAAATACCGCGGACCTCTTTATTAGGATTTCACACAAAGCCATCGGGTTTTGTTGGACAGAAAAATGTGGCCCTTGATATCAAGGGCGAAAGATAAAGCGATATGTCAACTTCAGCTTGTGGTATCAACTGCGAAGTGTGCGGACTTCATGTAAAGGGCTTGTGCTCCACTTGCGGGCCTGGCACAAGCCCGGAGGCCGCCCAAAAAATCATGTTTCAGGAGCAAATGCTGGGTCAGCCCTGCCCCATTCTGGCCTGCGCCCAGATGAATCAGATCGCCCATTGCCTCAGGGACTGCGATGCCTTTCCATGCGAGAATGTTTCTCGGGGCCCGTATCCTTTCAGTCAGGGGTTTATAGAGATGCAGAAACGCCGACGTCAAGATCTGCAGAAATCCGAAGCTCCTTCAAACCCGAGAATTCAGGCGCCTTCGGAATTCTGGGAAGACCTTCAGCATAAAGACATATCTGAACTCTGCGATATCGCCCTGGCACGGCAGGAAGACCCCGAAACCCTGACACTGGATTTCCTGCATACAGAAATTCGAGTCCATCCCTTTCAGCGCAAGTGCTTTTTAAAACAAGATGGACAATGGCAGATGATCGATCATTCACTGTTGGAGCTTCTGATACTGGTTTACCTGCTTCAGGTCAAACCCGGCTGGCTTTTCAATGAAACCATCGCAGTCCAGGATTTGAAAGATGCCCAGTTTTTTCAGGGCCCGCATGAGCTAAAAACCCATCTGCTGCTGGAGCGTTTCGGACATAATCTTGAGGGATTTGGGCTGGCTGCTGAAAAACTCGGGGGAATACGGCTGACAATGGCGGATATTTCCTATAAACTCCGGCCGTTTCCAAAAATCCCCATATTTTTTCTGCTGTGGAAAGGCGATGAAGAATTTGCACCCCGGGCTTCCGTTCTGTTTGACCGCTCCATCGAAATGCATCTTTCGGCAGACGCTATATGGGGGCTGGTCAATCTGGTCTGCGATCTTCTTTGGCGATCTGATGAAAGGCGGGCTTCGGATCAAGTTCTTTGACTTTGTTCCAATTCATGGCTGCGTCCCAAAATTGGTGATTCTTTTCTTGCTGCTGAAATCAGCTCTTCAGTACCTTGCGAACCGTAACAGCCAGATCCATTATCGAGAACGGCTTCTGTATGAAGTCCACTCCCTAATCCAGAACGCCACGGTGAGCGATCACATCGGTCGTGAAGCCGGACATGAACAAGTATTATTTCAGGCTCAATGCAAGGAAAGGCTCCGCTCGACCAGTTCCAGGCCATTCATCTCCGGCATCACCACGTCGGTGATCAGAATGTCAATATTCCCGGATGAATCTTCAGCAAGGCGAATCGCGTTTTTTAAATCATTGCAGCTTCCCGGCATTCATGAAGATTTCTCTGCTTCCGGAAACGGATTCGCATCCTCTTCGGGCTTTATATTCTCCGTAGTCTGCTTGCGCTGTCTTTTTTCTTCCTTCTTTTTTTTCTTTTCCAGCTCTCTCTGACGTTTATCATGCTGATAATTGGGTTTTGGCAATTTATCATCCTTTTATTAAGAGGAAAAAAGCCGTCCATACATAGCTTCTTTCGGGTGTAGAAAGCGGAACGAATGATTAAATTTCAGATGACAATCATTATTGTGGCTACGTGACATATATCGGAAAATCCTTGAACATTCAACCATCTTTCCCACTTTTCATAATTGTCTTCTTCATCCATACAAAAAGCCTTGTTGCGAAGTACCAGCGATGTGAA
>JAPLJE010000239.1 GCA_026388755.1 Deltaproteobacteria bacterium
CTGGCTGCAGATATCCTGAGATGAAACTGTTAATTGCGTGTAAATGGGATTGATGGCCCGGCAGACTTCCGCCAGGGCTTTTTCCGGAGTGTTGTTGGTTTCGCTCAAATGGGCCAGAATGACATGCTGAAGCTGATGGTGCTGAATTTCTTCAAGGAGAATCCGGGAATCCCGGTTGGAAAGATGGCCGGATCTGCCATTGACACGCTGTTTTAAATGCCAGGGATAGGGGCCGCTGATCAGCATGTCCGGGTCATGATTGGCTTCAAGAATCAGCAAATCGCACGATTGCAGGTGGTGCCTGACCACTGCTGTTGCAATTCCCAGGTCGGTTGCTATTCCGATTTTTTTTTGATTCAGAGCGATCGTAAAACCTGCCGGATCCGCAGCATCATGAGAAATTGAAAATGGATGGATTTTTAACGTATTGATATTAAATGATGCGCCGCAATTGAATGCAACCGTATTCTTGAGATTTCTTAACTGAGGCGATGCGGCTGCCGTTTTTGCGCTGATATACACGGGAAGGCCGTAGCGCCGGGAGAGGACGCCCACGCCGCGAATGTGATCCTCATGTTCATGAGAGACCACAATGCCATTGAGGGATTCAGGGCTGAGATCCCTGGATTTCAGCCGGCGTTCGATTTCGATTCCGGAAAGCCCGGCATCCACAAGAATGGCGGTGCGGCCATCCGAAACATAAATGGAGTTTCCCTTGCTGCCACTGGCCAGCATGCACAGGGAAATGCCGGAATCATGTGGCTCTGAGAAATTTGATGAAAACACCGGTTTTTCAGACATCATTTACCTGCACCCCTTGTGCTGCATCCTCAGAAAAACAAGAAGTTTGCAAGAGCAGCTCTTACTAAACCCAATTGCTGGCTACTTTCCCGTATGGCCAAAACCACCCGCATTCCGGCTGGTTTTATCCAGACTATTGACTTCTTCAAGCCCTGCCTGATACACTCGATGAATAATCATCTGAGCAATTCGGTCGCCCCGCCGGATTGTGTAAGCGTTTTTTCCCAAATTGATCAAAGCCACCTGGACTTCTCCGCGGTAATCCGCATCGATGGTTCCCGGCGAATTAATCAGCCCGATCCCGTGCTTGACTGCAAGCCCGCTTCGAGGCCGAATCTGGGCTTCATAGCCATTGGGAATGGCCATCATCAATCCGGTTGGAATCAGGTGAATCGCGCCGGGCTCCACGATCAGCTCCTGCGTTACGGCAGCATGCAGATCCATGCCGGCAGCCTGAGGCGTCATATAGCGGGGCAAAGGAATATCCGCGTTCGCCTTCGGATCGATCCTGCAGAAGCGGATGGTCGGGGGGGATTCAGCATCCATGATTCACTTCCATTTGAAACTTTCCATCATGCCATCATGAGCTGTTCAAATTGAGAAGCTTCCGGCACCGGTCCATGAAGCGTCAGGGTCATCTGATTCTTTTGAAAGATCTCTTCGGCAAGCAGTTGAATATCCGAAGGGGTGACCCGGTCAATCTCGTCCAGAATCTCCTTCAACTGGGTATAGCGTCCAAAATGAAATTCACCCTGGGCCAGCCGCGCCATCTGGTTTTCATTACTTTCAGAGGCCATGAGCAGATTTCCCTTGGTAAATTCCTTGGCATGCTGAAGTTCATCCTCAGTTACCGGGCTGACTTTGAGGCCTTGCAGCGTATTCAAAATAAGGTCTACAGTTTCAAAAGCATGCACCGGATCCACGCCGGCATAAGCGCCGGACATACCCGTATCCACAAAAGATGAAACAAACGAGTATACCGAATACGCCAGGCCCCGCTGCTCACGGATCTGCTGAAAAAGCCGCGAACTCATGTTTCCGCCCAGAATGGTGTTCATCAAGGACAAAACATAGCGCCTGGGATCTGTCGTGGGCAATCCCCGCGAATTGAGGCAGATATGGGCCTGTTCTAGATCTTTTGGATGAATTCCCACACTGAAGTGGCCTTGCGGAATGCCGCGGGCCGGAATGGTATTTCCGGTCTGAATGGCTTCAAATGCCGGACGGGCCAGATCAACCAGTCGATCGTGCTCGATGTTTCCGACGGCAGTCACCACAATCCGGTTCGGCTGGTAGAGCCGTTCAAAAAAGCTTCGAATGGTTTTGGAATCAAATTGCAGAATATTGTCGTGGGTGCCCAGGATCGATCTTCCCAGGGGATTATCCCCCCAGAAAGCCCGGGCAGCCAACTGGTGCACGTATTCATCCGGCGTATCTTCCTGCATGCCGATTTCCTGAAAGATGACCGGGCGTTCTTTTTCGATTTCAGCTTCGTCGAACAGGGAATTCAGAAAAATATCCGTCAGAATTTCCGACATGGTTTCCAGATGGTTTGCCATGACCTTGGCATGGTAACAGGTATTTTCCATGGATGTAAAGGCATTGGTATATCCGCCAATGGCGTCAAAGGCTTTGGCGATTTCAAAAGCCGAGCGTTTTTGCGTACCCTTAAACATCATGTGCTCAATAAAATGAGACAATCCATTTTCCGCGTCGGTCTCATCCCGGGATCCGATGTTTACCCAGACCCCCATGGACACGGACTGAACGTGCGGCATTCTCTGAGAGAGGATGCGAACACCGTTTGATAGAAGGGTTTTCTCGATCCTGTCGTCTGGTTTCAAATCGGGTTTTCCTCTTCCAAAACCGCCTTATGGCTTAAACGAATCTTCCCATCCCGGGATATCTCCAGAACTTTTACCCTGAGCGTATCGCCTTCCTTCACCACATCCGTAACCTTTGTCACCCTTCGGGTGGAAAGCTGGGAGATGTGAACCAGACCATCGGTCCCCGGAGAAATCTGGACAAAAGCGCCAAAATCCATGACCTTGACAACCGTCCCCTCGTAAATTCGCCCGATCTCCGGCTCCATGACAATACCTTGAATCAACTTCAGGGCGGCATCGCCTTCGGCCTTTGAAATCGCTGCAATCTTCACCAGGCCCGTATCATCGATCTCAACACGGGTGTTGGTTTCGCTTTGAATCGAGCGAATCATTTTCCCGCCGGGGCCGATGATATCCCGGATCTTGTCCGGGTTGATTTTTATCGTCACAATGGCCGGGGCATACTGAGAAATTTCTTCCCGCGGCTTGTCAAGCGACTCCAGCATCTTGCCCAGAATATGGATTCTGCCGGTTCGAGCCTGTTCCAGTGCTTTTCCCAGGATTTCCTTGGGAAGCTCGTGAATCTTGATGTCCATCTGAAGGGCGGTGATGCCTTCACGGGTGCCGGCAACCTTAAAATCCATGTCTCCGGTATGATCTTCATCCCCAAGGATATCCGATAAAATAATCACGGTTTCCCCATCTTTAACCAGTCCCATGGCAATTCCGGCTACGGGCGCCTTGATGGGAATGCCGCCGTCCATCATGGCCAGGGTTCCGGCGCAAACCGTACCCATGGAAGAGGACCCATTGGACTCCAGAACCTCCGAAACAATGCGGATGGTATAGTCAAAATCGGCTTTGGCGGGCAGCACTTTTTCAAGCGCACGCGTCGAAAGACCGCCGTGACCAATGTCTCTGCGGCTGGGGCCAGAGAGCCGCTTGACCTCTCCCACTGAAAAAGGCGGGAAATTGTAATGGAGCATGAACGGCCTGGATTCTTCACCTGTCAAGGTTTCCACCCGCTGCTCGTCCTGCCCGGAGCCCAGGGTCAACACGCCGAGCACCTGGGTTTCGCCGCGGGTGAACAGCGCACTGCCGTGGGGTCTGGGAAGAATGCCGATTTCACAGGTAATGGGGCGGATTTCATCGAATTTTCGGTTGTCGATACGGCGGCCTTCTTTTAAAATCATGTTCCGGCTGATGGCTTTCTGAATGTCCTGAAAGATAGCCGAAACTTCCTCTTTCCGATCCATGAACGCTTCGCCAAGTTCTTTCAGCACCTCGGATTTGACAGTATGCATCGCTGCATAGCGTTCGATTTTATCGGGAACGCCGAGTGCGCCCTTGATGCGCTGAGAAGCCAGAGACTCGACTTTTTCAATCAGAGCCGCATCTTTTTCCGGCATGTAAAACGCACGTTTGGGTTTTCCACAGCTTTCGCGAAGTTTCTTCTGAATTTCAATGACCGGCTGCATGGCCTGATGACCGAAGAAAATGGCCTCTAGCATATCCGCTTCGCTCACAATATTTCCGCTGCCTTCCACCATGACAACGCCGGTGGCGGAACCGGCAACGATGATATTGATGTCGCAGGCGTCAAATTGTTTCAGGGGCGGGTTGATGACCAACTGGCCTTCGATGCGGCCCACCCGGACACAGGCAATCGGTCCTTCAAACGGAATGTCGGACAGACCCAGCGCAGCCGATGCGCCGATCATGGCCAGGGTATCCGGATCATTTTCCTGATCCATGGACAGGACCGTGGCAATGACCTGGGTTTCGAAATTGTACCCTTTGGCGAAAAGCGGCCGAATCGGCCTGTCAATCAGTCTGGCTGTCAGGGTTTCTTTTTCACTGCCCCTTCCGATTTCGCGGCGGAAATAATTTCCGGGAATCCGGCCTGCGGCATAAATTTTTTCCATGTATTCAACCGTTAACGGCAGAAAATCCCCTTTGGCGCTTTCGTTGGACGAAACTACGGTCACCAGAACAATGGTTTCCCCGTATTGAACCACCACGGCGCCTGAAGCCTGTTTGGCGACTTTCCCGGTTTTAATGCTTAACGGTTTATCCCCGAGTGTTGCTTCAAGAACAACTTCCATATTTGCCTCCTTATGTTGAACGACGTAATCTCAATTTGGTGAGAATACGTCGCATTGTGGTCATGCTGGCTGATGATTCGCATGAACGGCCGAGTCTCACCACCACAAAACTTAAGCCGGCAAGCGGGCAAAGTTCTGTATGGAACCCTTGAGTTTAAAGAAATCAGGCATTCCTGACATTGCAGATAACTCCTGACTACCTTCTTAAGCCTAGGGTTTCAATAATGGTTCGATACCGCTGAACGTCTTTGTTTTTGA